>JAFWKC010000031.1 GCA_017514345.1 Eubacterium sp. | reverse complement strand
GCTCTACGGCAGCATTGTACCGAGCGGCGGTAACTGTAACTCGATGATAAGCTGGTTCAAGAATAAAGGAAGATATTACACGCGCGATTCGGGCTATGCGCCCAAGAGCGGCGACCTTGTGTTCTTTGACTGGAGCGGCAACGGCTCATCACAGCACGTTGGTATAGTTGTTTCTGCTTCGGGCGATATCGTTAAAACGATTGAGGGCAACTGCGGCGGCGGAAAGGTTAAGGCAAAAACGTATTCCTCTGGAAGCAAAACAATTTACGCAAAGACCTCGTCGATTATGGGCTACGGCTCTCCCGACTGGGCTTCTGTAGGCGCCACTCCTGCAACCACAAAGGCTGCTACAACTAAAAAGGCTAAGAAAAAGACTACTAAAAAGACGACGACAAAGAAGCCAACCACGACAAAAAAGGTTACGACTACTAAGCCGACCACAACTACAACAACTACTACGACCACCACTACAACTACAACGACCACGACGACTGAAACTACAACGAAAAAAATCGTTGCAACGGGTATGGAGCTTCACGCTTCGACCACCGAGCTTGAAATCGGCGACAGCGTAAACCTTAACTATACAATTCAGCCGAGCGGCGCACAGGCAGTCGTAGGCTTCTTCTGCGATGAGGAAAACATTATTGAAATCTCAGAAGGCGGCGTTATTACTGCAACGGGAGAGGGTAAGGCAACCGTCGTTGTATGCGCTAACGATGAAATATACCGTCAGTGTGATTTTACTGTAACCCAGACGAGCGCAAGCGTTACTCAGCACACGCCCGACACAGTTGAGCTTGAAACGACTGAGCCTATTAAGGAAAAGACGTTTTCGCAAAAGCTCGGCGATATTGGCATAAATGCGGACAAGCTGTCCCAGCACTCGAAGCACTTTATTTATCCTGCTGCAATTATCGGTACGACAGCCGTTCTTGCAGGCGTTATCGGGATTGTAAAGACTATCGCTTCAGCTCTTCGTAAAAAGAAGGAAGAAAATCCATCAGAAGAATAATTTACTATTGATATTCCCGTGCTGTTATATTATAATTAGAATACTAATTTAGACGGTGATGAAATGAAGAATAAAACAAAAACTCCCGAGGAGTTAAAGGAAATACAATACAATAAGCAAAAGCAGTTCACCGCTGTTCTTAAGCGCATCATTATGATGATGATTGACGTGGTGCTGTTCTTTATTGCTAACCTTGCAATAACTGCAACTGATACGAAAGCATTTATTTCAACTGCATACTCTGAGCTTGCGTTTTCTTCGCTGCATATGGTTGTGACGAGCTTGCTTATTCTTGCAATTCACTACGCGTTCGGTTTGTACAGAAGCGTATGGAGCTTTGCAGGTACTGACGAAATCGTACGAGGCGTTGTTGCGGCAACTACCGATATGGCGATGCTCTATTTTGTTGACAGGGTGTTTTTTGAAGAGCTGCTCGGTTATCACGCGCACCTTCCGTTCTGGCGCTACTGCTTAGGCGTAATAATTAACTGCGCCTTTGTTGTCGGCGTAAGGCTTGCTTACAGGTCGCTAAGACGGCTTTACGTTTTCCGTTCATTTGATACAAGCACAAAGACACAGCGCGTAATGATTGTCGGCGCAGGCTTTATGGGCAACTTCGTTATCGACGCGCTGAAAAACGACGCCTACAAGGACGGCAGACCAGTTATAGCTCTTGACGATAACCCGTCAAAGCAGAACAGAGTTATTAACGGCGTTAAGGTTGTCGGAAAATGCAACGATATACCCGAGTTTGCCGACAAGTACAATATTGACCAGATTATTCTCTGTCTGCCCTCTGCTTCAAAGGAGAGGCAAAGCGAGCTGCTCAACCTCGCTATGCAGACTAACGCAAAGGTTAAAATCAGCCCCTCTGTATCAGAAATGCTCGAGGAGGGCGGAAACAAAAGAGTTCGTAACGTCGACATCACCGACCTTCTTTCGCGTCCTGAGGTTAAGCTCGATAAAAAGGTTTGCCGCTATCTGATTGACAAAACAGTTCTTGTAACTGGCGGCGGCGGCTCAATCGGCGCTGAGCTTTGTAATCAGGTTGCGCGTTACGACCCGAAAAAGATTGTAATTTTTGATATTTACGAAAACTGCGCGTTTGAGCTTCAGAACGAGCTTAACGAAAAGTACGAAGGTCTTATTGACGTTCAGGTTCGTATCGGCTCCGTCCGTGATATAGACAGGCTCCGCGAGGTGTTCGAGGAATTCCATCCCGACGTTGTGTTCCACGCGGCGGCTCATAAGCATGTTCCGCTTATGGAGGACAGCCCGTGCGAGGCGGTTAAGAACAATGTTTTCGGTACATACAACACGGCTATCATTGCCGACGAGTTCAAGGTGCCGAAAATGGTTATCCTTTCTACAGACAAGGCAGTTAACCCGACGAACGTTATGGGCTGCACAAAGCGCATAACGGAAATCATCGTTCAGTATATGAACGAAAAGAGCGAAAACACCGAATATGCAGCCGTTCGTTTTGGCAACGTGCTCGGCTCACACGGCTCGGTTATTCCTATATTCAAAAGACAGATTGAAAACGGCGGTCCCGTGAAGGTTACGCACAAGGACATTACGCGTTATTTTATGACTATCCCAGAAGCTGCTCAGCTCGTCTGCCAGGCAGGCGGTCTTGCAAAGGGCGGCGAGGTGTTCGTGCTTGATATGGGCGAGCCAGTAAAGATTATGTCGCTTGCCGAAAACCTTATTAAGCTTTCGGGATTTACCGTTGATGAAATCGGTATTGAAATTACTGGACTCCGTCCAGGCGAGAAGCTCTACGAGGAGCTTGCGCTCGAAAGCGAGCTCGCTTCAAGAGAGAGAACTGCAAACGAAAAGATTTACGTAACACAGCCTATGGATATCGATGATAAGCGTTTCAACGATATGATGAACGAGCTGTCAGATATTAACGATGAAAACGTAAGGGAAATACTGATGAAGTATATCCCGAATTACAAGCCTGCTGATAATTAATGAAAAACAAAACCCTGACTTATCCAAAAATTACGGCTATCGGCTTTGCGATGCTCATACTTACGGGCACGATTCTGCTGATGCTTCCAATAAGCTCAAAAACAGGCGGTGCGTCATTTATTGACGCACTGTTTACTGCTACCTCGGCTGGCTGTATTACAGGTCTTGTTCCGTTCGATACGTTCACAAACTGGAGCGTTTTCGGTCAGCTTGTAATTATCGTGCTTATTCAGACGGGCGGTCTTGGATTTATTACGCTGCTTGCCGCCGCAGTAAAGCTCTTTACGCGAAAAATGAGTCTTAAACAGAAAATGCTGCTAAAGGAGAGCATCGGCTCTCTTTCGCTCGGCGACGTAAAGTCGCTTGTGCGCTCAGTAGTTGTGTTTACGGCAATTTGCGAGCTCGTTGGAGCGGCAGTACTTTCTACGCGTTTCGTACCGATTGCTGGACTCAGACGCGGAATTTATATGGCGCTGTTTACAAGCATTTCAGCATACTGTAACGCTGGATTTGATTTGATGGGACAGTACGCACCGTCATCGTCGCTGACAACCGTTAACGACGACCCTATCATTCTTTTGACGCTGTCGCTATTGATAATTTTCGGCGGACTCGGCTTTATCGTCTGGGCTGATATGAAAACGCGTAAATTCAAGTGGAAGAAATTCAGCGCGCATACAAAGCTTACGCTTATCACAACGGCATTTCTGCTCGTAGTACCGACGATTATGTTCTTTGTGTTTGAATACGGCGAATCAATGAAGGATATGCCGCTTGCAGACAAGATTTTCAACTCGTTTTTCTGTAGCGTTACGCCGAGAACGGCAGGCTTCAACAGCGTTGACAATGCCGCACTTTCGCCGCAGTCAAAGATGGTAACGATAATGCTTATGTTCATCGGCGGCTCGACAGGCTCAACGGCGGGCGGTGTAAAGGTGACGACGGTTGCAATTCTTGTTCTCTGCCTTTTGTCCTCTGTTCGCGAAAGCGATGACGTTAATGCTTTTGATAAGCGCATAATGCCCGAGACAATCAAGACGGCAATCGCGATTATAACCTTCAATTTATCGCTTATTCTCATAGGCGTAGTTGCGATTTCACTCAGCGACAGCCAGTTTCATCTTACTGACATTATTTTTGAATGTACAAGCGCTATGGGTACGGTTGGTATGTCAACTGGAATTACGCCAGATTTGAGTGTATTTGCAAAATTAGTTATAATAGGATTGATGTATATAGGCAGGCTTACAAGCTTGATATTTGCGATGTCTTTTGCACATATGAAGCCGAAAACTTCAACCCATAAGCCAAAAATCAAGATTATGATAGGATAGGAGTAGCATATGAAAACGACACTTGTTATAGGCGCAGGACGCTTCGGTAAGCACCTCGCGATTGAGCTGTGCAAGCTCGGAAACGAGGTAATGCTCGTTGACAGAAACGAAAAGCTTATTGATGAGCTGTCACACAGGGTAACCTCAGCCGAAATTGGCGATTACACGATGTACAGCAATCTTGAAGCGCTCGGTATAGATGATTTTGATTATATCTTCGTTTGTATCGGTAAGTTTCAGGAAAGCCTCGTTATAGTTGACCACCTTAAAAGGCTCGGCGCAAGAAAAATTCTTGCAAAGGCTTCGTCGTCGGTTCACGAAAGGTTCCTCACGATGGCAGGCGCCGACTCGATTATCTATCCTGAGCGCGACAGCGCGTACACGACGGCAGTTGAGTATTCAAGTAACAGTATTTACGATTATATCAAGCTCAACGATGAGTCGGGTATTTATGAGATTGACGTTCCGTCCTCCTGGAGCGGAAAAAGTCTTGTTGACCTCAACGTCCGTAAAACTCACGGCGTAACCGTAATTGCAAGCAAGAATTCTGACGGCGGCATTACGGCGATAAATTCTGCGGACTATATCTTCAACAACAACGACCATATTATCGTTATGGGCGACAAGAATAATATCAGAAAGCTTACAAAAGATTAAAAGAAACTGCGTAGGACGTCCTACGCAGTTGTTTTTTCTATATAATAAGCAATTATTTCGACGATGGTTTCTTTATCCATTTTTGACGTGTTAAAGCACATTGTGTAGTTATCAGCCTTGCTCCACTTGCCGTCGCCGATGTAATTATAGTACGCGGCGCGTTCTCTGTCCTTTCGCTCTATAAAGCGGCGGGCAGAACGCTCATTAACGCTTTCGCGTTCGAGATACCGCGCAATTCGGTGCTCCATATCCGCGCCGATAAATACGCTGATAACGTTATAATCGTTTTCGAGGATTTTGTCAGCTCTCCGTCCTACGATAACGCACGGTCCTTTATCAGCGGCTACCGATATAACCTTGCGCTGAGCTTCTACCACCTTGCCCTCGTTAACTGCGCTGTCAATCGCATACGGGTCCATCACGACGGAAAAGAGAAAGCTTCGCGTTGGCTTTTCGTCAAACATATCAAAGATACCGTCCTCAATGCCGAGCGTTTTTGCGTTTTCCCTGAGCAGCTCTGCGTCATAAAAGTCAATGCCGAGCCTTTCAGCAAGCATTTTGCCGACCTGACGTCCGCCTGAGCAGAACTGTCTGCCTATGCAAATTACGTAATTATCCATATTTTCACCTACTTTAAATCGTGAAGGGTAAGTCCCTGCATATCGTCGTTTTCTATGTAGTCGAGCATTCCGTCAAGCGAGTCAAACACCTTGTAAAGCACGGCGCAGTTTTCGCGAATAAAGCCTTCGTCGATTGAATACTGCATAGCGCTTTCCATCGCGTCGTAGTAGCCGTCGATGTTGTAAACGGCAATAGGCTTTCTGTGACGGCCAAGCTGCTTTAGCGTAAGGACCTCATAAAACTCCTCAAACGTACCGCAGCCACCAGGCGTGATGATAAATGCGTCAGCCAAATCCTCCATAACGGCTTTTCGCTCGCGCATAGTTTCTGTATACGTCATCTCATCGCAGTCAAAATCAACGTAGTCGCTCAAATCCTCTTTAAAGAAGGTCGGGATTACGCCGTGGGTTTTTCCGCCGCCCTTGCGGAAGCCCCTTGCGGCGGCGCCCATATTTCCCGTACGGCCAGAGCCGAAAACAAGGTTGTGACCGTTTTTTGCGAGATGCTCACCCATTTTCTCAACAGCGTCAAGGTATTTTTTATCAATAACCATACTTGCCGCGCCAAATACACAAATGTTCATAATATCTCCTGCTATTAATAGTAATTACTAATATATTTTAATACTTTTTTCGTTTATAGTAAAGTATTTTTAAAAAAATATTGCAAAAGGTGAAATCATTATTTATAATATTGCTATCATTATTAATCGGAGGTACGCTGATGACAGTATTTGAAGCAATAAAGGCGCTCGCAAATTATGCGCTTGATAACGGTCTTATCGAAAAAGAGGACTACATTTATTCCGTAAACTCTCTGTGTCAGGCACTCGGTCTTGATACGTTTGAGGACTGCGAGGTTAAAGAGGATTACGAGCTCGAGGAAATTCTCGGCGCAATACTCGACTGGGCGTGCGAAAACGGACTTTGTGAAGACAGCGTCGTTTACCGCGATTTGTTCGACACAAAGCTTATGGGCTTGCTCACTCCGCGTCCGTCGGATATAATCAAGAGGTTTAACGAGCTGTACAACGACTCGCCTAAGGCGGCTACGGATTACTACTATACTGTTTCAAAAGCTTCGGACTATATAAGAACCTACCGAATTAAAAATGATGTAAAATGGATTACTCAAACGGAATACGGCGATATTGATATCACAATAAACCTTTCGAAGCCCGAAAAGGACCCGAAGGCTATCGCAGCGGCGCTCAAGATGAAGCAGAGCGCGTATCCCAAGTGTCAGCTTTGCAAGGAGAACGAGGGTTACATGGGCAGAGTTAATCACCCTGCGCGTCAGAACCACCGTATTATCCCGATTGAGCTTGCAGGTACGTCGTTTTTCCTTCAGTACTCACCGTACGTTTACTATAACGAGCATTGTATCGTGTTTAACAGTGAGCATATTCCGATGGTTATCGACAGGGCGGCGTTTGATAAGCTGTTTGCTTTTGTTGAGCGTTTTCCGCACTACTTTGTCGGCTCAAATGCTGATTTACCGATTGTCGGCGGCTCAATTCTTACTCACGAGCACTTCCAGGGCGGCTGCTATGAATTCGCTATGGCAAAGGCGCCCGTAGAAACAAAGCTTACCTTCAATGGCTATGAGGACGTTGACGCAGGTATCGTAAAGTGGCCTATGAGCGTTATCAGGATTTCGTCCGATGACAAGTCAAGACTTGCCGAGCTTGCAGACAAAATCCTCGAAAACTGGCGTCATTATACTGATACCGAGGCGTTTGTTTATGCAGAAACAGAGCACGTGCCTCACAATACAATTACGCCTATCGCTCGTATGAGAAACGGCAAATTTGAGCTTGACCTCGTTTTGAGAAATAATATAACAACCGACGACTGTCCGCTCGGCTTTTATCATCCTCATCCCGAGTTCCACCATATCAAGAAGGAGAATATCGGTCTTATCGAGGTAATGGGACTTGCTGTGCTTCCGTCAAGGCTCAAGGAGGAGCTTCATATTCTCGCCGACGCTATGGTTAACGGCAAGGATATTGCCGCTGACGAGCGAATTGCAATACACGCTGACTGGGCAAAAATGATTGAAGAAAAATATGACATCACTCCCGAAAACTGCGTTGAAATTCTCAAGATTGAAGTAGGTCACATCTTTACTGCTATTCTTGAGCAGTGCGGCGTTTTCGAAAGAAGTGACGCAGGCAAGGCTCAGTTCATAAAATTTGCAGAAAGCGTTAAATAATGAAATATAATATTCATACACATACCGTTCGCTGCTTTCACGCCGAGGGCAGCGACGAGGAATACGTTGAAAGCGCGATAAAAAACGGGTATGAGCTGCTTGGGTTTTCTGACCACTGTCCATATATTTACGAGGACGATTATGTAAGCCATATGCGTATGACGCCCGACGACGCGGAGGATTATATAAGCAGTATCCGATATCTTCGCGACAAGTATAAGGGCAAAATTGACATCAAAGTCGGCTTTGAAATGGAATGGTATCCGAAGCTAATTGACAAGCAGAAGGATTTTTTGAAAACGCTTGATATCGATTATCTGATTTTAGGTCAGCATTTTACGGAAAATGAATTTGAAGCAGGCTCAATTTACGTCGGCTCAAAAACGCGCAGGATTAAAGTGCTTGACCGATATATCGAACAGCTCCTTGACGGCGCGAAAAGCGGAATGTTCACCTACGTTTGCCACCCCGATTTGATTAACTATGTCGGCAGCAAAAAAATATATGAAGCAAAAATTCTTAATATGCTCGACGAGCTGAAAAAGCTGGGACTGCCGCTTGAATATAATTTCTACGGCTACAGCGACGACAGATGGTATCCGAGCGACCGCTTCTGGCTACTCGCAAGGGAGGTCGGAAACGACGTCGTAATCGGTATGGACGCGCACACGCCGACGCTGTTTGACGAGGAGGAGCTGCGCGAAAAAATGATAGCGCACGTTACCGACGACCTCGGCATAACGCCGCTTGAAGAAGTAAAGCTAATAAAACCGTTTTAACACATCAAAAGAGTGCAGATTTGAACTGTACTCTTTTATTTTACTATACAATCTTGCGTGTGTGTATAGTTGTTCTTGATTACTTTTCTTTTTTATGATATAAAAATAAAGTGAGGTGTAATATTATGCTGAAAGATACTAATTTAAAGCACGTTACCCCTGAAGAGGTTGACGTTGACAGCAGTGCTATAACTGCATTTTTAAACGAAATAACGGAAAAGAACCTCGGTCTGCAGAGCTTTACCGTAGTACGCCACGACAAGGTGTGCGCGCAGGGCTTTTTTGCGCCGTATGCGGCTGAATATCCGCACGTTCTTTATTCTATGAGCAAGAGCCTTACGTCTACGGCGATAGGCTTTGCCGTTGACGAGGGACTTGTTAAGCTCGACGACAAGGTCGTTGACTTTTTCCCTGAGTACAAGCTCCTCACAAAATCACCGCATAACAAGCAGCTTACTGTAAAAATGCTTCTCACAATGCGTAGCGATAAGCTCATAACTCCGTTTGAGGAAAAGGGCAAAACCGACTGGATAAGGCTTTTCTTCGCTGCTCCGTTTATGCTCAGACCTGACAGCAAGTTCAACTACGTGTCCGAAAACACGTTTATGCTTTCTGCGATTATCAAGAAGGTAACGGGCAAAAGCGCGCTTGATTATCTTGACGAAAAGATGTTTAAGCCGCTCGGTATCGAAAAACCGTTCTGGGAATTCGACGGCAAGGGCAACAGCGCAGGCGGCTGGGGCTGCTATATGAGAAGCGAGGATTTGGCAAAATTCTTCCTTCCGTATATCCACGGCGGAAAGTGGCTGGACGGCACACAGCTTATTCCCGAATACTGGGTACGCGAAGCGCTCAAAAAGCAAACGGATTCCGTTCACGACGGCGCGCCTGACATCATAAACGGCTACGGCTATCAGTTCTGGAAAAACCCTGTTCCTAATTCGTTCAGAGCAGACGGACTTTTCGGTCAGCGCTGCTTTATGTTCCCCGAATACGACGCGCTTGTAGTGCTTAACTGCGGCGAGGCAGAGGATTACAAGGTAATGGAAGTGTTCTGGAAATACTTCCCGATGTGCTTCAAGAGTGAAAAGCTCGAAAAGAACGACGCTTCCGTAAAAGCGCTTGAAGAAAAGCTCGCTTCACTCTCTATGCCAAAGCTCGAGGTTAAGCCGCGTCATACTGCGACTGAGAAGCTTATCGAGGGACGCGAAATTGTATGCAAGACTAACGAATACACCTCGGTCGTTACTATTACAACGACTCAGATGCTCTTTAATAAGCCAGGAAAGCTTGACCTTATGAAGTTCAGCTTCGGCGAAAATTCGCTTACATTCACCTGGCGCGAAAAGACGTATCGCAACACGATTGAGGCGGGTCTTGACGGCGAGCTCAGAATGAGCGAAATTCAGCTCGGCGATTTGCACTATCACGCTTTTTCACAGGCAGCGTGGCAGGAGGACGGCTCGCTTAAGCTATGGATAAGACCTGTTGAGAGCGCTCACGAAAGACGCTTCACCTTCTACTTTGAGGGCGACACGGTCAGAGTTGTTAATGAAGCCTTCCCGACCTTCCCAGACCTCACGGTTTACTATTTCAACTTTGTCGGACTTCCGCTCAAAACGAAGCTCGGCGAGGAGGGTGTAAGAAAGACTGTGTCCGACGTCGGCGGACTGTTTATCGAGCCTGATTTCACAGGAACATTTGTATAAAAATAAAGGTGCGGATTAGTAAATCTGCACCTTTTATTCTATAATGTTGTAGTTTTTATCAACCCACACAGCTTCGGCGTTGCCGAGGCTGTTTATTAATTTTCTGCCCTCGTCAAGGGGCATAATAAACAGCGCTGTTGATAGCGCGTCGGCGAGCGCCGAATCGTCGCATATAACTGAAACGGAAGCAAATTCATCGGCTGGCATAAGCGTTTTCGGGTCGATAATATGACAGTAACGCTTGCCGTCAACCTCGTAGTAACGCTGATAATTTCCGCTTGTTACGACCGCTTTATCCGTCACCGACAGCGTCTTTATCGGCTCGCTGCTGTTTTCGTCGGGGTTTTCAAGCTGTACGTTCCACTTTGAGCCGTCAGGCTTCATACCGTAAGTTGATACATTGCCGCCGAGGTTAATAAGCGCACTGCTCCAAAGCTCGCTTTTTGCGTATTCTGTCAGCTCCTTCGCGGCGTAGCCCTTTGCGATTGCGCCGACGTCAAGCGACAAATCGCTGTCGCTGAAATAAACCGTACAGTCTGTTTCGTTTATTACTAAAGCGTTTATGTCAGTATGCTTGTTTGCAGCTTCAAGAAGCGACGTTTCGGGAACGCGCGTGCCTTCCTCACGGTATTCGTGCCAGATTTTCAGCACGCTGCCCATACAGATATTAACCGTACCGCCGCTGATATCATAAACCTCTTTGCCGTATTTCAGAAGCTCGATTATTTCTTTTTCAACTTTGACGGGAGCTTCTGCCGCGTGGTCGTTGACGTACTTTAAGCTGACAAGCTCGTCGTCATATTTGTATATGTCAAACAACCTACTGTAATAATCTGCTTTTTCGTGGAACAGGGCGTATTTTTCCTCAAACGCCTTTTCGCTTTCGTCGTATACCACGACGTTTGATACTGTGTCAAAGCAGTCAAAAAAGCTTTTTTCAAAGCGTTTTAACCCTCTGCCGCAGGAGCAGAGGGTTAAAGTAAATGCTATGCAAAGTATAAATGAAATCAGTTTTTTCATATTATAAATGGGTGTGGGCAAAGCCTACCTGAAATTCATAATTTATCATTTATAATTAATAATTATAATCAATACTTTTTAATGATTTTAACAGGACATTTCTCCGCGCAGAGTCCGCATCCCGTACACTTGCTCTGGTCGATGCGCGCAATATTGTTTTCAAAAACGATTGCCTCGCTCGGACAATTCCTTGCACACATTCCGCAGCCGATACAGCCTGCCGTGCAGGCGTTCTTAACGTCCTTGCCGCGTGAGCAGGACGAGCACTGAACGCGGTACTTTGACTTAGCAGGGATGATTTCGATAAGGTCGTGCGGACAAACCTTAAGACACTTGCCGCACGCGATACATAAATCCTCGTCAACAACAGCCTTTTTATCAATAATTCTGATAGCGCCCTGGTCGCACACCTTAACGCATGAGCCAAAGCCAAGACATCCGTACTTGCATGAATACGGGCTTGAGCCGGGCATTTTTGCTGCGTAAACACAGCTGTCAATACCAAAGTAGTTGTAGTCGCTTTCGCGCTTTTCGCCTGTGCCGTCGCACTTTACGTAAGCGATTTTGCGCTCCATTTCGCCGACCTCTTGTCCCATAATAGCCGCGATTTTCTGTGCTACGGGCATTCCGCCTACGGGACATCCGCTGACAGGAGCCTTGCCCTCGGCAATAGCCTTTGCAAGAGCGTCACAGCCAGCAAAGCCGCATCCGCCGCAGTTAGAGCCAGGAAGCTCCTCGCGTACTGCAACCTCCTTTTCATCAACGTCAATGTGGAATACCTTTTCCGCGATGCTGAGCACTACGCCGATGATTACGGCAATAATGCAAAGAGCGGCAACGGCAGTAATAATTTCTGTAATATTCATACTCGCGCCTCCTCCTTATGCAAATGCGTTAAAGCCGTAAAAGGCGATTGACATAAGGCACGCCGTAAGAAGTACGGCAGGTGTGCCCTTGAAGGATTCGGGGAAGTCGTTAAGCTCTGTCCTCTCGCGGACGCCTGCCATAATGATAATGGCAATACAAAAGCCGACAGCCGTGCCAAAGCCCGTAACAACGCTCGTTACAAAATTGCTTTCGTTCTGTACGTTTGTAAGGGCAGCGCCGAGCACGGCGCAGTTAGTTGTAATAAGCGGAAGGAATACGCCAAGCGCCTTGTAAAGCGAGGGCGAAACCTTTTTTAGGAACAGCTCAACGAGCTGAACGAGAAACGCGATTACCATAATAAACGCGATTGTTTTGAGGTACGTTAAATCAAATTTTTCAAGCACGTACGTATAAAGCAGGCTTGAAACTGCCGAAGCGATTGTAATAACGAAGATTACTGCGCCGCCCATACCTGCGGCAGTTTTTACGTTTCTTGAAACGCCGAGGAACGGACAGATTCCAAGGAACTGGCTGAGTACCACGTTGTTGATAAGCGCGGTGGTGATAAGAACTAAAAACAATGTATTAGCCATTATTCTCCACCTCCTCGCTGCTTTTTACGTGGCGGTTGGCGCCCTTAAGCTTGAGCTTATTCTGTACTGCACAGAGCAGAGCAAGAATAAAGAACGCGCCAGGAGCCATTACGAATATAGAAATAGGCTCGTAAGCCTTTGGCATAACGTGAATATCAAATATTGTTCCGTTGCCGATAAGCTCACGGATTAAGCCGATAAGCGTAAGTCCGAGCGTAAAGCCAAGACCGATGCCGATACCGTCAAAAATTGACATAATAGCGCCGTTTTTTGATGCGTACGATTCCGCTCTGCCAAGAATAATACAGTTAACTACGATAAGCGGAATGTAGATACCAAGACTCGCGTAAAGCGAGGTAACGTAAGCGTGCATAAGCAGCTCAACTATCGTTACAAAGGACGCGATGATGATAATATAAATCGGTACTCTTACGCTGTCTGGAATAACCTTTCTGAGAAGTGAAATCAGAAGGTTTGACATAATAAGCACAACCATTGTTGCAAGTCCCATTCCGAGTCCGTTTTTAGCGCTTGTCGTTACAGCAAGCGTCGGGCACATACCGAGCATAAGAACAAAGGTCGGATTTTCCTTGATAATGCCGTTGTAAAGTCGTTCTGCAATACCCTTCATTCTATCACTCTCCCTTCAGACACGAATTGTAAAATGCGATTGCCGCATTAGTTGCGTTTGTAACTGCTGTTGTAGTAATCGTCGCGCCGCTTATTGCGTCAATCTGCTGACCTGTTGCGCCGCCGCCCTTAACGAATTCAATCGTTTCGGCAGCTTTTCCTGCAAACTGGTCTGCAAATTCAGGCTCAGCCGATTTTGAGCCAAGACCTGCAGTTTCGCTGTGCTTGATTACGCTGAAGCCTGTTATTTTTCCGTCAGCGGTAATTCCGACTGCAACCTGAATGTCGCCGCCGTAGCCTGACTTAGAAGTCGAGGCGATAACGTAGCCGAGCTTATTGCCGCCGTCAACAGCAGCCATAACGTGATTGATTTCGCAGGACGGAACGCCTGCTTCGCTGATAGCCTTTTCGCCTGCAGAGGCGATTTCCTCGGCAGTCATTATTTCTTCAAAATCCTTAGCCTCGGCGAATACTGCGCGATACACTTCGTTTCTCGCGTCGATTTCAGCCTGAGCAATCGGATCTCTCGTAACCTGGTTTACTACTGCGAGCAGAAGCACGGCAACAAGAGTGATAATAAAGATAGAAAGAACGTTTTTAATTACGCTTGATTTTTTATTACTCATCTGCCTTGCCTCCTCTCTTCATAAGACCGCTGAACGGAAGCGAAGGCGAAACGCTCTTTTCGCCGCCGAACGGACGCGGAACGGAAATCTTCTTTTCTGCGCCAAACGGTCTCGGCACTGTGCTCTTTTCGATAAGAGGAACAAGAAGGTTGCCGATAATAATTGCGTACGAAACGCCCTCTGCCGTTGAGCCGAGCGTTCTGAACAGCGCTGTAAGCAGTCCTAAAATAAGACCGAAAATAATCTTGCCGCGCTGTGTAATCGGGCTTGTAGCATAGTCGGTTGCCATAAATACGGCGCCTACAAGCAGACCGCCTGCCATAGCCTCGCCAAGCAGATACTGCGCGGAAATACCGTCGCCCGAAATAAGTCTGATTATTACGATGAATACTATTGTTGAAAGTACGTATGAGCAGGGAATAGCGGGTGTAATTACCTTGCGCGCTACAAGATAGATGAAGCCGATAAGTATAGCTACTGCCGAAACCTCACCGATACAGCCCGAGTGTGTGCCGATAAACAGGCTGAGTAAATCAACCTGATCGCCGTCCTTGAGGACTGCAAGCGGCGTAGCGCCCGAAACGCCGTCGACTGCAAAGTCGGTCATTCTTCCTGTGAACGAAATCATCAGGAAGCAGCGGCCTGCAAGCGCGGGGTTCATAAAGTTCTGTCCGAGTCCGCCGAAAAGCAGCTTAACTGGAATAATTGCGAACGCTGAGCCGAGCACAGCCATCCACCACGTTGCCGTCGACGGAAGGTTTACTGCAAGGATAAGACCTGTTACAACTGCGCTGTAATCAAACACGGTTATCGGTCTTTTTGTTGCAAGCTCAAATAACGCTTCGCTTGCTACTGCGCTTGCTACGCATACTGCGATTAGCATTGCAGCTCTCCAACCGAACTGCCATATGCCAACGCCGAGAGTAGGAACGAGCGCTATTGCAACGTCGCGCATTACTGATTTAGTAGAAGTTTTCGCCCTGACGTGAGGGGATACTGATACGTTATACAAAATTTTCCCCTCCTTTATTTCTTCTTAGCAGCGGCAGCCTCACGAAGCTGAAGCTTGCCGAGCTTAAACATCTGGGTAAGCGGAATTTTTGCGGGACATACGAATGAGCAGCAGCCGCACTCAATACATTCCATACCGCCGATTTTTTCAAATCGCTCAATGTCGTCAGCCTTGATGCTTCTTCCCATCATCTGCGGCACGAGAGTCTGCGGACATACTGCAACGCAGCGACCGCAGTGAATGCAGGCAGTTTCGATTTTTGCTGCCTTTTCTACGTCGTCCTCACTCATAGCAAGGATTGACGATGAGGTCTTAACTACGGGAACGTCGAGCGTGCTCATAGCCATACCCATCATAGGACCGCCCGAAATGAACTTGACAACGCTGTCCTTTGCGCCGCCGCACTGTTCAAGCAGATAGCTGTGGCTGATACCGAGCGGAACGTCCACGTTCTGCGGCTCGTTGACTGCGTCGCCCGTAATTGTCATAACCTTATGTATGAGCGGCATATTCCTGTATACCGCTTCATAAATCGCATAGCAGCTCGCCGTGTTAACAACAACTACGCCCTTGTCGGCAGGAAGCATTTTTGAATTAATCTTTCTTCCTGTGATAGCGTAGATGAGCTGACGCTCGCCGCCCTGCGGATACTTTGTTTTCAGCTTGCAGGTGTCAATCCTGTCGTCAATACGCGCCATACGTTCCATAATATCAAGAGCGTCGGACTTGTTATCCTCAATACCGATAATCGCGTGCGCCTTCGGCAGAACCTTGAGCAGAGCCTGAATTCCGCGGATGATTTCCTCGGGCCTTTCAAGCATTAGACGGTAGTCCGAAGTGAGATACGGCTCGCACTCGGCACCGTTAATTACAAGATAGTCAATATCCTCTGCATTTTTCGGTGAAATCTTAACTCCCGTCGGGAAGCCTGCACCGCCAAGACCTACAATTCCTGCGTTTTTGATAATGCCGACAACCTCGTCTGAGGTCATAGCGTCAACGTTGTTTTCGTAACCGAAGTTTTCGGTGGTTTCGTACTCGCCGTCGTTTTCGATTACGATGCTGTCAACCTGTGCGCCGCTTACGACAAGACGCTTTTCGATACCCTTTACCGTTCCCGAAACCGAGGAGTAAATCGGTACCGAAATAAATCCGCCTGCCTCTGCAATCATCTGGCCTTTCAGCACTCTGTCGCCCTTTTCGACGAGCGACTTTGCTGGAGCGCCGATATGCTGTGACAGGGGATATACCATTACATCCTCGGCGTCAATGCTTCTTATCGGCACGCTTGCCGAAAACTCCTTGCCGCCCTTAGGATGCACGCCTCTTCTAAATGTTTTTCTAACACCCATTAGAGTCTCTCCCTTTTCAATAATAGTTTTAAATTATTTAACAAGTAATTATTATAACATAATAATACCCTATAAGCAAGTGATACTATTTTAACAAAGTTTAATTTCAAAACGCAAAAAATGCCCAGTCGTTTGACTGAGCATTAACATACTTTTTGCGTTATAATTTCTTTTCCATCGCGATATGCGGGCAGTACTGGTCGAAGTATTCCTCGCCGTAGGGCGTGTAGCCGATTGCTTTGTAAAAGCCGCTTGCGCGCACCTGCGCCGACAGGGTAACGCGGTCTGCGCCGCTCTTTTTCAGCTCGTTTTCGGCAAACAGCATTATTTCCTCGCCGAGATGCTGTCCTCTGTATTCCTTAAGTATCGCAACTCTGCCTATGTGATATGCGTTTTCGTTTTCATCGAAGAAGGCTCTTGCACAGCCGACGGGCTTTTCACCGTCGAACATAACAAAATGCGTTGCCGTGTTGTCCGTTTCGTCAAACTCATCAACGAATTTCTGCTCGTCAACGAAAACGGTCTGGCGTATGTACATAGCCTCGTCTGGACAGCCGTTTTTGTACGTTTTAATTGTCATTTGTTTTATCCCTCTGCTTTATGTATTCGTTGATGGCAGCGAGCGTGTCGTCAAGGTTTATGTTATGCACCGTACACGCCTGCTCAAGCGTTTCGCTGACTGCTGACGGACAGCCCGTGCAGTGAAGACCGAGCTTTGCAAGCACTTCCGCTACGTCCTCGCCGTATTCAAGTATGTCGTGAATCGTTGTATCGGGCGTTACGGGTATCGCTTCGCTTTTGCCGTTTTCTGCTCTTGCGCCCATCCAGTACGCTGTAAATACTATTCCTATTATTATCAGCGCTAAAACTACGTATTTAATCATTATTCTTCCTTAATCTCTTTTGTGAATACCGTTCAATTGAATTTAATACTGCCGTTATTATCAACATTAACGTAAACATAATAATTGCCGCCGAAGCGACGTCGGTCATATAATGCGCGCCGCGTATAAGCCGAGTAATGCCGAGAGTAAGCAGATATGCAAAGCTTATTGCAAACGACGGAAGAAACCATTTTTCTGCATTCTTGAATTTGCCTGCAAGAAGCGGCAAAAGCATAACGAACGAGCCTGCCGCAGTATGTCCTGACGGAAAGGATGTCGGCTCGCTGTAAACGCCGTAGTCCGCGCCAATCTTGTACCATCGTGTGAACGCTTTGAACGAGGTGTCGTTTATCCACTCGCGCGGGATATCTGCGTCACCTCTGTGAGTCCAGCCGTTTTCGTCAACAAGACCGTGCGAAAAAGCAATCATCTCCCTGAAACGAATACGGTGAAAAATGTCTTTGAGTAATATTATCAGCTCAATACCTTCGTATGCGATTATTCCAGCAATTGCCATAAGCTCAAACGCCTTAAGAGCGTCCTTGTTTATCCTGCTGAAAAGGAATACAGCAAGCGCAACAAGCGACAAGCGAACGACTGTCCAGAGGGCAATCGCGACTGCTTTTGATACTCCTGCGTCAACCAGTATATCCTGAAGATTTCCGCCTGCTGACGGCGTTAGAAGTGCATTAAGAAATTCGTTACTGCCGATAAATGCGCTGTATACGAAGCTTGCGTAAATTAAGTGATGCAATACGAAGTATATTGCCCGAAGTGCTCTGACTTCTCTCAGCCGTGCGATGAAGGGGGCGAGCGACTGCGCTATGTCGAGCGCGTCGTCAACCTTGTGATATGAAGCGATCAGCGCGCTGTAAGCGCAGAGCTTAAGTATATTTTGCGGCAGCATACCGTACTGCTCCATAAAATATGCAAAGGAATTCTGATAGTTAAACAGCGCCTTGTCAATCTCTAAATCACGAAAGGTGCCGACGAGCATCATTATCCCGAACGTCAGAAAATAGATGATATACGCCGTCGCTTTTTGCCTGTTCAAAGCGTTAATTCTGTTATTCATATAATCACCGCTCTATATTATAACATTATTTATATGGCAAATCAATTGCACAGTTTTGTTTTTTGTGCTATAATGCACTCATAACATATTTGGGAGAATTATTATGATTGCTTACGAACAGGTTGAAGAATATATGAAGGAGGTCGGTCTTAAGTACATTAAGACGCCTAACGATTTTATTGCTGGACTTGCTTACAGAACGGACAAGCAGTATGCCCAGGATATGGCATACGAGCTTAACTCGCGCGGCGAAGGCGCTCCAGTTGATAATGCACATTTTTATGAGCTTAAAAATAGGTCGCTTGACGGCTCGATTTACGTTTCTGCCGCCTTTGACGGCGGCGTGTTCAGACACATAGGAAATCTTATTATTGATAACGGAGAGCTTCTCGGTGATAACGTGCTTGACCTCTGCTGCGACTGCGGAATTGTGACGTGCTTTATGGCAAAGCAGTATCCCGAAAAGAGCTTTGTTGGCATTGATATTAACGAAAGTGCAATTAATAATGCAAAGGCGCTTGCTGAAAAGCTCGGCGTTACGAACGCTGAATTTATTTGCAGCGACGTTTTTGAGCTTGACCTCGGAAAGAAATTCGACTGCGTCACCTCATTTCGCTGTCTGCTTGACGCCTGCGAGCTGAAAACGCAGGGCTTGAATTTCGTCGGCTCCAGAGAGGAAAGGGAAGCGACGTATCAGGAGGCTTTTTCTGATTATGCAAAAATAGTTGCAAAGCACCTTGATGATAACGGAACTCTGATAAGCGTTGAGAGATATACTGCCGAATACGGCTGGCTCGGCTGGATGCAGGCGCTTGAGGAAAACGGACTTCTTATGTGCGCTGACAAATGCTCACAGATGCAGGCGCAGGATATTTCAAACACAAAGGAGTATTCCGTAACCTTTGCAAGCAGAAATTACGAAAGCAAACCTATTGAAGCCTTTGAAGCTGCTCTTTCACGAAACTTCAAGAGCGGTACGGGCTACGACGGGGGAATGGCTGAGTTTGCACTTTACTATGACAGCGAGGGCGAAATTGAGTTTACTGACGTTATCAAGGGAACGCGCATAATTCACCAGTACGCATTTGCAACTGCCAAGAACGGCAAACGTATGTATTTTGACGCAGCAAATAACAATCGTAAGATTAAGTATTATAACGAAAAGAAAGAGGGCAAAATGCGAGCTGATTTTGAAGCAAAAATCAAGCTTTATGATGACGAGAGTTTCAAAATCAATACATACAAAAAGTAATATATGATGTGTTCTTAGCATATTATTAATGAATTGTATTTTTATACATATACAAAATGTAAACTTTTTGTGAATTGTGTTTTATGCCGTTTCTTTGTGCTAAATGGACAAAAACACAGCGCAGCATTTGTATATTATTAACGAAAATATGCGGTTTTTGAAAAATCCTATTGTAATCTCCTTATTTAACTGTTATAATTTGGTTGTAAACAAGATGTGTTCACAAAATGTTTACAAAATGCAACACAGGAGTAGAAGATGGAATCACTCTCAATTGTTTTCAAAATAATCATCACGGTTGTTTACGGAATAGTATTGGGATTTGTAACAATTCCACTTTCGAAAAAGCTTGCATTATCACGAACGGAGGACCCGGCAGAAGTCGCTCCGCTCAACAAAACAGGCATAAAGATTTTATCGCTTGTTTTCGGGCTTGCCGCTGCGGCGGGGCTCACCTTTACCGCTGATGCGGTTGACTTGTACATTCGAAATTTACTTTTATTAATTCCTATATTCTGCCTTTCGTTTGTTGACGCTTTAGTGCGAAAAATACCTAACTCTTGTCTGGTATCTATGCTCGTTGTTGAAGCGGTATATGTTACATATCATTGTATCTCAACAAAAAGTGTCGAAATAATACCGAGTATTTTTGTCGGCTTCTTTATTGGAATGATAGTATGCTTTATCCCCAGTTTACTCAAGATTCCGATGGGCGCTGGTGATATTAAGTACAGCGGAGTAATCGGCATATGTATTTTTGCGACAGGTTATTTCCAGGCAATGGTTATCATGGCAATTCTGGTAGCATTGTTCTATGTTTACCTTAAGCTTACGAAGAAGGGCGGTATGAAAACCCAGGTTCCAATGGGTCCGTTCCTTTCGACAGGCACTGTAATCACGATGTGCTTCTCGGTGTTCAGCTTGTTTGATGTAAACATTCAATTCTAGATATAACCGCCATTCTATCTTCTTATTAATGGTTAGATAGTATAATGAAAAGGAGAGAAAAATGACTTTTAGTAAGGATGAATGCGGTCAAAGTATGGTAGAATACGCTTTGGTAATTGGCTCTATAGCTGTATTAGTTATCGTAATTCTTGTAGTATTCGGTCCGAAAATCCGAGACACGTTTAACAAATCTAACAATGCGCTCGATGAAGCTAACTAGTATTAATTGATAATAATTTATTGTTTATAAATATATTATTATAAAATCTAAAAAGGAGGATTTGACAATGACATTTCTTAAGGATGAAAATGGTCAGGGCATGGTAGAGTACGCTCTTATCCTTGGTCTCATCGCTATCGTTGCAATTGTTGTTCTTGTTGCTCTTGGTCCTAAGATCAAGGATATGTTCAATAAGGCAAACAATGCTGTTGATGATGCAGCTTAATTGAAAAAGAGAAAAAGGGGACGGGGCAACCTGTCCCCATTTTTCACTAAACTAATCACAAGGCTGGTGATTATGTGAAGAGTAGAAGAAAAAATAGAAAAGAGAGCGGTCAGGCAATGATTGAATTTGCCTTTGTTTTACCGATATTTTTGTTGCTGGTCATGGGTATCCTTGATTTCGGCTTTCTTTTCTATAATTACATTTCTTTAGAGAACGCAGCCCGCAACGCATCAAGAGTTGCATGCGTAGAGTATGGCGAAATTGCGTACGGAAAGCGTAATCAGGAGGACGGCGACAACAAATTCGCTCTTTCTCCGCGCGTTCTTACGTTACCTACAGAAAACGCAACGCAGAAATCTGCGTACGACTCAAAAAAACTGCCTGTTAATGATACAACCAGCGGCTCATTTTCTGACGGTTATACCGAAGCCGAAATTCGCGTTTGTATGGAGGTTGCACGTTCTCTTGAACGTACAGGTATTGATTCAGAAGGAAGAACTATCAGTATTGTCTATACTTACGATACGAGTGAAGCGGTGATGAATGAAGGCTGGAAGCTTAATAAAAGGCCTGATGGCGACGTTACTGTTACCGTTGAGGCAGACGCACACGTTCTGACGCCAGTATTGGGCGTTACTGCTGATAATATGAAGAAGCATATTGCGTCGTCTGCTACTTATAAAGTAGAGGAACAGTATACTGAAGACTAAAATGCAAATAACAGATTCCAAACGCAAGTGCGGAATCTTTAAAATATATATTAAAAACTTTAAATCCTGAAAGGATTAATTATTTAAAGGAAGGTAAGATTTATGAAAAAAGTTTATTTAATTGCAGTTGTATTTGCACTTCTTGCAATGTTTGCAACGTTTATGTTTGCAAACCAGCTCGACAAGAAAACAACAATTAAAGACACCGAGATTGTTTATGCGGCAGCAGTTGATATTGCTGACAACACGGCAATCACAGAGGAAATGATTGCTGAGGACGCAGGCTTCTTCAAGCAGGTTAACGTTATCAAGGATATGACAAACGAAACTATGGTAACCGACCTTACAACAATCGTAGGCAAGGTTGTAAAGACCGAGATACTTGCTGACGAGCTTATCAACATCAACAGACTTGCAGATGCAGATTCCGATGAGGTAGGACTTTCACAGAAGCTCGCTCCTGGACACGTTGCTTATTCGTTCAGCGCTGGCTCGGTTAACGGCGTAGACGGTTACATCAGAGTAGGTGATTCGGTTGACGTTATTGTTTACGAAAAGAACGGAGAAGGCAAAACTGTTACAAGCGTTGCATACAAGGACCTGAAGATTCTCAGAGTTTCAAACGCTTCGGCTGATGCAAGCGCAAGCGAGAGCGGTTCAACAATCCGCGATTACGGTACGCTTACTGTTGAGGTTACCGAGGAACAGGCGCTTCAGCTTTATCAGATTGAAAGTGACTACACCTTCAAGCTTGTACTTAACCCAAGAGAGCAAATCCAGCAGCCTGCACAGGAAACGACTCAGGCTGAGGAACAGACTCAGGCATAATATTTTTGAAAATCGGAGAGTAAGTTTATGGAAAAGATAAATATTGTTGTATGTTCGAATGATACCGAATACAAGGTTGCGATTAAAAACAAGCTTGTAAATGATGATTTTGCGATTATCGGTTATTCCGATATCGAGCCAAACGCTAAGGTAAGAATACAGGGCTTCGTTCCAGATATAGTTGCCTTCCTTGTAGATAGCTATGATATTAATCAGCAGTTTACAGATTTCATTGAGGAGATGAATCTTGCCTCAATCGGAGCTGTTCCTGTAATTCTCACAGACAAGGTTACTGTCGACATCGTTAATATGGCTGCTCAGGCAGGCGTAAGACAGGTGCTTGATATCAATATCGAGCCAAAAGAGTTCTGTGATAACATCGCACACCTTGTTGCAAAGGAAAGACGCCTTAATGCAGAGGGCGGCGAGAAAAAGACTCGTTCAACGGTTTACGGCTTCTTCAGCGGTAAGGGCGGCGTAGGCAAAACTACTATTGCTGCCAACGTTGCAGTTGAGCTTGCGTCAAGAGGAAAGAAAACTCTTCTTATGGACCTTGACCTTCAGTTCGGCGACGCGGATATGGCACTTGACCTTACCCCGACCGAAACTATCGTTGACCTTTCAAGAGATGGAAACGGCATTTCAATTGACAACCTGACAACCTGCTGTACCTCACATCCGTCAGGTCTTTCACTTCTTGCATCACCTCCGTCACCCGAGCTTGCAGAGTATATTACAAGTAATGCGGTTAAGTCGATTATTGATGTTGCAAGAAACTATTATGAGTACATACTTATCGATTGC
>JAFWKC010000030.1 GCA_017514345.1 Eubacterium sp. | reverse complement strand
GCAAGGTTTTGTATTCTGCTTTTAAAAACGGATGTAAGTTTGATTCCTGGGACGATAAATTTGATTTTGACGCATGGATGAGTGCATTTGACGAGCACGGTATTGACCCACTGTTTTATACTCAGCGCAGACGTGATTTCAGCGAGCTTCTCCCATGGGACCATCTTGATTACGGCGTCAGCAGAAAGTTTCTTGAGCTTGAGAATAAACGCGCTCACGAGAACAAAACTACGCCGCATTGCCGTATCAAATGTGCTGGCTGCGGCGCTAATATGTTAAACGGAGGTCATTGTGATGCAAGAGATTAGACTTCGTTTTTCAAAAACTGACCAGGCAAAATACATAAGCCATCTTGATATAAACAGAGCGTTTTCGCGCGCCTTTGCAAGGGCAAAAATCAATCTTTGGTTTACAGAGGGCTTTAATCCTCATCCATATATGAGCTTTTCGCTTCCACTTTCGCTCGGCGTTGAGAGCCTGTGCGAAAACGTCGATATTAGAATTGTTGACGATATGCCGCTTGAAGAGGTAAAATCAAGAATGAACGACGCTCTTCCAGTTGGCATCAGAATAGTTGACGTTTATACAGATTTTATGGATTCACACGACATTATGTACAGCGACTATGTGTATAAGTTTGAATTCAAAGATAACAATACTGCGCTTGAAAAGATTAAAGCCATTCTTGATAGTGATGAGATTTTAGCTCAGAAAAAAGGCAAAAAGGGAAAACGCAGAATCCTTAAGGAAACTAATATCAAAGAGTTCATTATTGACTATAACGTGTTGATAAGAGGGGATGACGTTATACTTAATACCAGATTGCTCGCTGGACCTGATAAAAACCTTAACCCTTCGCTTTTGTTTGATACAATTATACGGCTTATTGATATGGACTTTGAGTGGAAGAGCATTTCAAGAATTAGGCTTCTTACAAAGGATTTGAAGGAATATAAATAATTATAAAAAACATTTGACAATATAATGACTTTATGTTATTATATATCAGCATTTAGCCGCAGATTACTCTATCTGTGCGTAAAATGCGGGCGTTTCGCATTTTGAGGATGGTCCAATGTCAGTTACTCCTGATAAGAACATCACATAAAAATAAGGAGGAAATTAAAATGGACGCACTTAAGCTTATTGCTCAGGACTCTATCAAAGAGGATGCGCCGAAGTTCAACATCGGTGATACAGTTAAGGTTGCTGTTAACATCCGTGAGGGTTCAAGAGAAAGAATTCAGATGTTCGAGGGAACGGTTATCGCAAAGAGAGGTTCAGGCATTTCTGAAACCTTCACAGTTCGCCGTATTTCATACGGTGTAGGTATCGAGCGTGTGTTCCCGCTTCATTCACCTAACGTTGTCAGCGTACAGGTTGTTCGTAAAGGTAAGGTTAGACGCGCTAAGCTCTATTATCTTCGCGACAGAGTTGGTAAGGCTGCAAAGGTTAAGGAAGATATCGGATAAATTCTTAAAAGCACTTCGGTTGAAGTGCTTTTTATTTGCTTTTTTTCTTAAATTGTTATATAATACTATATATTAATTCTGGAGGTTAGCTTATGCCCGAATACATAAAGCAAAATGTTCAGTGGTTTCCTGGGCATATGGCTAAAACGAGAAGGCTTATTAAGGAAAGTCTAAACCTTGTTGACGGTGTTGTAGAAATAGTTGACGCGCGAATTCCTCAAAGCTCTCGAAATCCTGAGCTTGATGAGATAATCAGCAACAAGCCGCGAATTATTCTACTTAATAAATGTGACGTTGCTAATCAGACCGCTACTTCTATCTGGCTAAAGCATTTCAGAGAAAACGGATATTTTGCTCTTGCGGTTGATTGCAGAACGGGCAGGGGACTTAATAAATTTGACGAAACGGTCAAATCTGCACTTTCTGACGTTATTGAGCGCAATAACAACAAGGGCATGGCTAATAAACCTCTCAGGCTAATGGTTGTCGGCATTCCTAATACAGGAAAATCCTCATTTATTAACCGAATGGGCAAAAATGCAAAGGCAAAGGTTGCCGATAAGGCAGGCGTAACAAGGCAGAATCAGTGGTTTGTCGTTGGCAACGGTATTGAGCTTCTTGATACTCCTGGAGTTCTCTGGCCTAAGTTTGACGACCCAGAGGTTGGGGACAAGCTTGCGTTTATTGGCTCCGTTAAAGACGAGGTTACTGATATAGAAACGCTGTCCTGCCGTTTGCTTGAATCTCTTGCTAAAACAAAGCCTGAGGCTATCGAGGAGCGATATAAGCTCGATAGCGTTAGCGGTTTAGAAGGCTGGGAAATACTTGAATTAATCGGAAAAAAACGCGGATTTTTAATTAAGGGCGGCGAGATTGATTGTGAGCGCGCCGCTGTGATAGTCTGTGACGAATTTAGAGCTGGAAAGCTCGGAAGAATAACATTGGAGTTACCGTAATGAGAAAAAGTGAAATTGAATGGCTTCATTATGAGTTTCACGCTGCATCAAGAGGATATAAAGCAACCTGCGGCGTTGACGAAGCAGGACGAGGTCCTCTTGCAGGTCCAGTATATGCGGCTGCAGTAATACTTAAGCCTGGATGTATTATAAAAGGAATTAACGACAGTAAAAAGCTTACTGCAAAAAGGCGTGAAGAGCTTTTTGACGTTATAAAATCAGAGGTGCTGTCTTACTCTATCGCCTCAGCGAGCGTAAAGGAAATTGACGAGCTTAATATCCTTCAGGCAACCTTTCTTGCTATGGAAAGAGCTGTTGAAGGTCTTGACGTTACGCCCGATTTTGCTTTGATTGACGGAAACAGAATTCCTCCTATCGTCACAGACGCTATGTATATAGTTAAGGGTGACTCACAATCAATGTCGATTGCCGCTGCTTCTATCCTTGCAAAGGTTTCAAGGGATAGATATATGCTTGAAATGGCAGAAAAATATCCAGAGTATCAGTTTGAAAAGCACAAGGGCTACGGCACTAAGCTTCACTATGAAATGCTTGACAAATACGGTCCTTGTGAAATTCACAGACAAACCTTTTTAAGAACCTGGTACGAAAAAGAGAATAATGAATAACTTAGGTAAAATCGGCGAGCTTAAAGCCGCCGAATATCTCAGAAAAAAGCACTACAAGCTTGTTGATTATAATTACACTTCACGCTTTGGCGAAATTGATATTATTGTAAAAAACAGAAAGTACATCGTTTTTGTTGAAGTTAAGATGAGAAATCAGAGCTCAATTGCCGAGCCTCGCGAGTTTGTTGATTACAGCAAACAACAGAAGATTATTGCAACTGCGCGTTTTTATCTTGCAAAGAATCCTACTGATTTACAGCCGCGGTTTGATGTAATAGAGGTATTTAACGAGGACGGAAAAATAAAATCAATTAAACATCTTGAAAATGCTTTTGAATTAGTATAGAATATACGAAGTTAAAAACTATGGGAGATAATACTATGCTTTATACTTCAACTCGTAATAAGAATATCAGGGTTTCTGCAGCGCAGGCTATTGCTCAGGGTATCAGCGAAGAGGGCGGACTTTTTGTTCCCTGTGAGCTGCCTGAATTTGATATTGACAAAATCGGCTCAATGGTTGATATGAGCTATATTCAAAGAGCAAAAACAGTGCTTCGCGAATTCCTTACTGATTTTACAGATGAGGAGCTTGATTACTGCGTTAACGGCGCGTATGCCGCAAATAAGTTTTCAAGTGAAAAAATTGCACCTGTTGTAAATATTAACGGCAACGAGAATATACTTGAATTATGGCACGGTCCGACTTGTGCCTTTAAGGATATGGCACTTCAGCTTTTGCCGTATCTTATGACTGTGTCTGCAAAGAAAACGGCTGACGGCAAAACGATTGTAATTCTTGTCGCAACCTCGGGAGATACTGGAAAGGCTGCGCTTGAAGGCTTCAAAAACGTTGATAATACAAAAATCCTCGTGTTTTATCCTGTTGACGGCGTTTCACCGATGCAGAAGCTCCAAATGACAACGCAGGAAGGCGAAAATGTTGCTGTCTGTGCTATTAACGGCAATTTTGACGACGCTCAAAGCTCTGTAAAAGCTATATTTACTAATGACGAAATCAAGGCTGAGCTTGCAAAGAAAAATATGATGTTTTCTTCTGCAAATTCTATTAACTGGGGACGTCTTGTTCCTCAGATAGTTTACTATTTTTCTGCATATTCAGAGCTTGTCCAGCAGAATAGAATTACTCTTGGCGACGAAATTAACGTCGTAGTCCCGACTGGTAATTTCGGTAATATCCTTGCTGGATATTATGCAAAGCAGATGGGACTTCCGATAAAGAAGCTTGTATGTGCTTCTAATTCAAATAACATTCTTACTGACTTTTTGAAGTCTGGCGAATATGACAAGAACAGAGAGTTTTACACGACTACTTCTCCTTCTATGGATATTCTGATTTCATCAAATCTCGAAAGACTACTTTATCATATGAGCGGTGACGACGATAAGCTTGTTTGTGAGCTTATGAAGTCGCTTTCTGAAAACGGTAGATACGTTGTAAGTGAAACGCTGATTAAAAATATTCAGAGCGTCTTTGACGCAGGCTTCTGCGACGAGGCGTCAGTCAGCGGCACAATTCACAAGTATGAAAAGGAATTCAGATATCTCTGCGATACACATACGTCCGTTGCAGTTAAGGTATATGAAAATTACGTTGCCGAAACTGGCGACGATATCCCGACGGTTATTGACTCAACTGCATCACCGTATAAGTTCTCAAAGAGCGTTTTAAACGCTGTTAACGGTGCTGACGATTGCGATTTAGATGAATTTGATACGGTCGACGAGCTAAATCGTGTTACGGGTGCTCCTGTTCCAGCTCCGCTTAAAGCTTTGAAGGACAAAGAAGTGCGCTTTAAAGAGGTGTGCAATAAAGAAAATATGAGCGAGATGGTATTCAAGCTGCTTGATTTATAAAAATTAAAGGGGAGGGTTACAGCCCTCCCTGATGTTTCTTATTCACATTCAACGATTGTGTCACAGCACTCAAAGGTTTTGCACTTTGTTTCACTTTCGCTCTGCGCTTTTTCGTTGCCGATGCTGATGTGACCTGCGTTGCAGCAGTCTTTCTTGTCGTGATAAACGCAGTTCTTTACCTCGCAGGAAATACCTTTGATTTCATTATCCATTCTGAACACCCCTTTCTTTAGTAGTGTTTGATTAATTCTACAGATTATTCAAGGTGATATTATGTCATTATATGCTATAGCTGATACTCATTTGTCCTTCGGTACAGACAAGCCGATGGACTCATTTCCAGGTTGGGATAACTACGTCAGCAGAATTAAAAATAACTGGAACAAGCTTATCACCGATAAGGATACTGTAGTAATTGCAGGCGATATAAGCTGGGCTATGAATTTTGACGAGCTTAGGGCGGATTTTGATTTTATTAATAAGCTTAACGGTCAGAAAATAATCATCAAAGGCAATCACGATTACTGGTGGAATACGCTGACAAAAATGAATACGTTTATTGAAGAAAACGGATTTTCAACAATAAAAATTCTACAAAATAATTCATATTGCGTAAATGGCGTGTCAGTATGCGGAAGCCGCGGCTGGCTGTTTGAAAGCGGCGAGGAGCACGATGAAAAGGTGCTTAACCGAGAGGTCGGAAGGGTGAAAATGTCGCTTGACAGTGCAGAATGCAAGGAAAAAATTCTATTTCTTCACTATCCGCCCGTTACTACTAACCAAAGCTGTGAGCAAATTATGCAGTTAATCGATGAATATGGAATAAAAAAGTGTTATTACGGTCATCTTCACGGCGCTGCTGCAAGGTTTGCGATTACTGATAACATAAACGGATGTGATTTTGAGCTAATATCGTGCGATAGGCTTGGTTTTATGCCAAAATTAATAATAAAATAATTTTAAATTTATGTTGTAATTTGATTATTAGTATGTTATAATGTTTGCTCGATATATAAATCAATATAATTATTATTAAGGAGGGTTATCCCTATGTCACTTAAATCATCAAATAAAGTTGAAACAAATACTTACGAAATTGAAGTTACTGTTGACGCACAGACGTTTGCCGATGCGTGCAAAACTGCATATATGCGTCAGAGAAAATCTATTCAGCTTCCAGGCTTCCGCAAGGGCAAGGCTACACAGGGTATGATTGAAAAGGTTTACGGCGAGGGCGTATTCTTTGAGGACGCACTCGAAATCGTATATCCAGAGGCTGTACAGGCTGCGATTGACGAGGCTGAGCTCCGTGTTGTTGACCAGCCGTTTGACCTTGACGTAACCGTTATGAGCAAAGAGGAAGGCGTCGAGATGAAGATGAAGGTTACAACGTATCCTGAGGTTAAGCTCGGCGAGTATAAGGGACTTACTGCTGAATATGGCGAAACTGAAGCTACTGACGACGACGTTGCTGAGGAACTCAAGAATATGCAGGAAAGAAACAGCAGACTTGTTTCTGTTGAAGACAGAGCTGCCGAAATGGGCGATACTGCAGAAATCAATTTTGAAGGCTTTGTTGACGGAGAAGCTTTTGACGGCGGCAAGGGCGAGAATTATCCGCTTGAGCTTGGCTCTGGCTCATTCATTCCAGGCTTTGAAGAGCAGGTTGCTGGTCACAAGGTTGACGATGAATTTGACGTTAACGTAACCTTCCCAGAGGAGTATCAGGCTGACCTCGCAGGCAAGGAAGCAGTTTTCAAGTGCAAGATTAACGAAATCAAGAAGAAGGAGCTTCCTGAGCTTGACGACGAATTTGCTAAGGACGTAGACGAAGACGTTGACACTCTTGACGAGCTTAAGGATAAGCTCAAGAAGGAAATCAGCGAAAGAAAAGAAGAAAACGCTAAGAGAGAATTTGAAAACGCTCTTATTCAGCAGGTTATCGATAATATCGAAGCTGAAATTCCTGAGTGTATGAACACAAATAAGACTGAAGAGCTTGTACAGGATTACGGCTACAGACTTCAGATGCAGGGCATTGACCTTAACACTTATCTTCAGTATCTTGGTCAGACAATGGATGATTTCAAGGCTCAGTTTGAAGAAAATGCTAAGCAGCAGGTAAAGGTATCACTTGCTCTTGAGGAAATCGTAAAGGCTGAGAATATTGAAGCTACAGAGGATGAGGTTAACGCCGAGATTGATAAGCTTGCTGAGCAGTACGGTATGGACGCAGAGCAGATTAAGGCTGCAGTTCCTGCTGAACAGCTCGAAAATGATATTAAAACAAGAAAGGCTGTCGAGCTTATCGTTGACAGCGCAAAGAAAGCATAATTGCTGACAAAATTCAAATAATATTTTAAAGGATTGTGATTATATGGCATCATTAGTACCTTACGTTGTTGAACAGACAAGCGCAGGCGAAAGAACAGTTGATATTTATTCTCGTCTTCTTTCAGACAGAATTATCGTTCTTTCGGATCAGGTTGACGATAACACGGCTTCACTCGTTGTAGCTCAGCTTCTGTTCCTTGAAAGTCAGGACAGCGACAAGGATATTTCGCTTTACATCAATTCACCAGGCGGCTCTGTTACAGCAGGTCTTGCAATTTACGATACGATGAATTATATCAAGTGTGACGTATCGACGATTTGTGTCGGTATGGCGGCAAGCATGGGCGCGTTCCTTCTTTCAAGCGGCGCAAAGGGCAAGAGAATTGCGCTTCCTAACAGCGAAATTCTTATTCATCAGCCACTCGTTGGCGGAAGCGGCATCACAGGTCAGGCTACTGACGTTGAAATTGCCGCAAAGAACTTGATTAAGACTAAGGAAAAGCTTAACAGAATTCTTGCTGAAAACACAGGCCAGGACTACGAAACTCTTGTTAAGGATACTGACAGAGATAACTGGATGTCAGCTGAGGAAGCTATGGCTTACGGTCTTGTTGACAAGGTAATTGATAAGAGATAAGGGAGCTTATTAATGGATAGAGATGATTCAATTCACGCAGCAAGATGTTCCTTCTGCGGTAAAAGTGAATCAATGGTATACAGGCTTATAGAAGGACCTCGCGGTGCGTATATCTGCGATGAATGCGTGTCGCTGTGTAATGATTTAATAGCTGCTCAGGACGATGACGTCCGTAAAAGAAGCGACGATGATATTACACTTCCTAAGCCGATGGAAATTAAGGAAAAGCTTGATGAATACGTAATCGGACAGGACGACGCAAAGAAAACGCTTTCTGTAGCCGTTTACAACCATTACAAGCGTATTTTCTATGAGGGCGAGGGTGACGTTGAGCTTCAGAAGAGCAACATTCTTCTGCTTGGTCCTACGGGCGTTGGCAAGACGATGCTTGCTCAGACTCTTGCAAAAATACTCAACGTACCTTTTGCAATAGCTGACGCTACAACGCTTACAGAAGCTGGCTACGTCGGCGAAGACGTTGAAAACATACTTTTAAGATTAATTCAGGCTGCTGATTTCGATATCGAAAAGGCAGAAAAGGGAATTATCTACGTTGATGAAATCGACAAGATTTCGCGCAAGAGTGAAAATCGCTCAATTACGCGTGACGTAAGCGGCGAAGGCGTACAGCAGGCGCTCCTCAAAATCCTTGAAGGCACGCAGGCTAACGTTCCTCCAGGAGGCGGAAGAAAGCATCCACAGCAGGAGTATATTCAGATTGATACTTCAAACATTCTGTTTATATGCGGCGGCGCGTTTGACGGAATTGACCGAATTATTGAAAAAAGACTTGGTCGCGGCTCGCTTGGCTTTGGCTCTGATATGGAGCAGAATAAAGTTGAACACGAGGAAATCCTCAAAAACATCACTCAGCACGACTTAGTTAAATACGGTCTTATTCCCGAATTAATAGGCAGAATTCCTGTTATCAGCGTGCTAAAAGACCTTGATAAGGACGCGCTTGTAAGAATAATGACTGAGCCTAAAAACTCCATAGTCAAGCAGTACACAAAGCTTCTTGAAATGGATAACGTAGAGCTTCAGTTCCAGGACGGAGCGCTTGAAGCGATGGCAGAAATCACGCTTGAACGCAAGACGGGTGCAAGAGGACTTCGCTCTGTATTTGAATCAGTTCTCGGCGATTTGATGTACAGAGTGCCGTCAGATTACACAATCGAAAAGATTGTTGTAACCGAGGAGTGTGTTCGTAACAATTCTCAGCCGCTTATTAGAACTAATAAGAAAAGAGAGCCTCTTACACTCACAAATAACGATTTAAAAAACGCTTAATTTGAAATTAAGTATTGACAAAAGTACTATATATCTATATAATACTTAAAGTGCAAAGTGCATAATTGGGGTGATTATATGCAGCTCGATTTTACCAATCTTTTCAATTTTGATAACGAGGTCGTTGATATTGACTGTAATTTGCAGCTAGATGATTTCGAGTACAGCACCTATAAACCACTCAAAAACGGTGTTAAGGTAAAAGGCAAAGCATATTGCAAGGCTGATGTAGTTTATCTCGATATTAATGTATGCTTTGATTTCTTCGGAGTCTGTGACAGATGTGCCGAGGATTTCAAGAGGGAATACTCCTTCGATTTGAATAAGGTCGTTGTCGAAAAGCTTGAAAATGACGAGAATTTTGACGATTTCGTTGTTGTAGAAGGCTGTAAGCTCGATTTAGACGATTTTATTTATCAGGAAATTCAGCTCTTTTTGCCGCAAAAAATGCTTTGTGATGAGGAATGCAAAGGCATTTGTCCGAAGTGCGGAAAAAACCTGAACGAAGGAGAATGTGGTTGCAAAAAGGACGTTGACCCAAGAATGGCGGCTCTTTTGCAATTGCTTGATGAACAGTAAATTACTAACTTAGTTTTGATAATAAGGAGGAATTACAATGGCTGTACCTGCAAGAAGAACTTCAAAGACAAGAAAGAATAAGAGACGTTCAAGCGTTTGGAAGGCTGACGCTCCTACACTTGTAAAGTGCCCGAATTGCTCTGAGTACACAGTACCGCACAGGGTTTGCCCGAGCTGTGGTTACTACAACGGAAAAGAAGTAATTAATGTAGACTAATATCAAGTATACGGCGGCTGTTTGAGCCGCCTTTCTTGTTATATTCAAAGGTGGTGACTGTATGTCAAAACCAGTTGTTGCTATAGTCGGCAGACCTAACGTCGGCAAATCAACGCTTTTTAACAAGTTAATAGGCTCGCGAATGTCTATTGTTGACGACACGCCTGGTGTTACGAGGGATAGAATCTACGGTGACTGCGAATGGCTTAATCATAAGTTTTTACTCGTTGATACGGGCGGTATTGAACCTCACAGCGACGATATAATACTTACTCAGATGCGTTCACAGGCTCAGATTGCAATAGATACGGCTGACGTAATTGTTCTTGTGTGCGATATAAGATGTGGCGTTGTAGCAAGCGACCAGGACGTTGCGTCAATGCTGCTTAAAAGCAATAAGCCGATTGTTCTTTGCGTAAATAAATGCGATAAAATCGGAGAACCCGACCCTGAGTTTTATGAATTTTATAACCTCGGTCTTGGCGACCCGATTGCAGTTTCTTCCGTACACGGTCATGGTACTGGCGACTTGCTTGACGAAATTATTAAGTTTTTCCCAGAGCAGACCGACGAGGATGAAGACGACGAGGAAATAATTAACGTTGCCGTAATCGGTAAGCCTAACGCAGGAAAATCGTCGCTTGTAAATTACATCAGCGGCACCGAGCGCGCAATAGTATCTGATATTGCAGGAACGACGCGTGACGCTACTGATACTTACATAGAAAATGAGTATGGCAAATTCAATTTCATTGATACTGCTGGGCTCAGAAGAAAAAGCAGAGTTAACGACGATATCGAAAAGTATTCTATTATCAGAGCAAGAATGTCCGTCGAACGAGCTAACGTCTGCGTAATTATGATTGATGCTGTCGAGGGCTTTACCGAGCAGGACAGCAAGGTTGCTGGTATTGCACTCGAACAGGGTAAGGCTTGCATTATCGCCGTTAATAAATGGGATGCTATCGAGAAAGACGGCAATACGATGAAAGAATTCCGCGACAAGCTCGCAGTAGACTTTTCGTTTATGTCATACGCTCCTGTAATATTCATATCTGCTAAAACTGGTCAAAGAATTGAAAAGCTGTTTGAAACGATTGTATTCGTTCATTCGCAGAATTCAATGCGAATTTCAACGGGACGGCTCAATGAGGTGCTTGCTGTCGCAACGGCGCGCGTTCAGCCGCCGTCAGACAAGGGCAGACGCCTAAAAATTTACTATATGACTCAGGCGTCAACAAGACCGCCGACGTTCGTATTTTTTGTTAACAGAGCAGATTTGTTCCATTTTTCATATCAGCGATATCTTGAAAATCAGATAAGAGAGATTTTCGGACTTACTGGAACGCCAGTAAGATTTATCGTCAGAGAGAGGGGAGAGGGCAAAAAGTGATAGTATTAAGGTTTATTGCAGTTGCTGTTATTTCTTACCTTCTCGGCAGTCTTAATTTCGGCGTAATTCTTTCTCGTATTAAGCACGACGACGTCCGTTCCCACGGAAGCGGAAATGCAGGAACAACGAATATGCTTCGCAATTATGGCAAAATTCCCGCTATTCTTACTATTATTGGTGATATGGCAAAGGTTGCAGTTGCAATAATACTTGCGCTGATTATTATAAAAACTGATGATTTAGCAAAGTATGCGCCGTTTAAGGATAACGCTGAGGTTATGATTAAATCCTTTGCAGGCTTTTTCTGTGTTCTCGGTCATATTTATCCCTGCTTCTTTAAATTCAAGGGCGGCAAAGGCGTTGCAACAAGCGGCGGTATGGTGTTTATGATTGATTGGAGAATAGCTCTTATTCTGCTTGCTATGTTTATTCTCACAGTTGCAATAACAAAGTACGTGAGCCTTGGCTCGATATTGATGGCTGTTTTCTATCCAATATATACGTTTGCTTTTTATATCAGCTTTCCGCTATTTTTTATTGCACTCATATTCTCGATAATTGTAATAAGTAAGCATAAGGAAAACATAAAACGTTTAATTAACCATACAGAAAACAAGTTTTCGTTATCAAGTAATAAAGAATAGCATATTAAATTGATAAAAGCCTTCTCCAAAATGGGGAAGGCTTTTTGAATAAAAAAATCAGCTGTCTTGATAAAAGGACAGCTGACATTAATTGTTATTTACTTAACTTTTACGCTCTTTCAACCTTACCTGAGCGAAGGCATCTTGTGCAAACATAAATTCTCTTAGGTGAGCCGTTTACGATAGCCTTAACTTTTTTGATGTTCGGTTTCCAGGTTCTGTTTGATCTTCTGTGTGAGTGTGATACCTTAATACCGAAGGACATTTCTTTTCCGCAGCATTCACATTTAGCCATTTGCGTACACCTCCTTATAATTTAAGAACGCATATATATTAACAGAAAGCGTGACAAAATGCAAGCATTTTTTTAATTTATTTTAACAAAGTGAAAATAATTGTACAATTTAACATTTATTCTTGATTTTATATACTATACTTAGTATAATAAGTAAGAAATTATAATATATATGGAGGAAGTATATTATGGCTGTTGAAAAAAATAAAGCAAGTGATCAAAAAGCCGCTCTTGAATCCGCACTCAAGCAAATTGAAAAGCAGTACGGTCGGGTGCAATTATGCGTCTTGGCGCTAATAACAGATTAAAGGTTGATGCTATATCGACTGGTTCACTTACACTTGATATCGCTACTGGTATCGGCGGACTTCCAAAGGGAAGAATTATCGAAATTTACGGTCCAGAATCATCTGGTAAAACTACGCTTGCGCTTCACTGCGTTGCAGAAGCTCAGAAGCTCGGCGGCGAGGCTGCATTTATTGATGCTGAGCACGCGCTTGACCCTGCGTATGCCGCTAATCTCGGCGTTAACGTTGACGACCTTCTTGTTGCTCAGCCAGATAACGGCGAGCAGGCGCTTGAAATTACTGAACAGCTTGTAAGAAGTGGCGCTGTTGATATTATCGTTGTTGACTCAGTTGCCGCACTTGTACCGCGTTCAGAAATTGAAGGCGATATGGGTGATTCGCACGTTGGACTTCACGCGCGTCTTATGTCACAGGCGCTTCGTAAGCTTGCTGGTGCAATTAACAAATCAAATTGTATTATTATCTTTATCAATCAGCTTCGTGAAAAGGTTGGCGTAATCTACGGTAATCCAGAGGTTACAACTGGCGGACGTGCGCTTAAATTCTACTCTTCAATGCGTATCGACGTTAGAAAAAGCGAGCAGATTAAAGCTCCTGGAAATGAATTTGTAGGCTCTCATACAAAAGCTAAGATTGTTAAGAATAAGGTAGCGTCTCCGTTCAAGACGGCCGAATTTGATATTATGTACGGTACAGGTATCGACAGAGTTGGTGAAATCTGTGACCTTGCAGTTTCTCTTGGCATTGTTAAGAAGAGCGGCTCCTGGCTTTCTTACGGCGAACAGCGTATTCAGGGCAGAGATAAATTCAAGGAAATGCTCAAATCTGACGCCGCTTTTGCAAAAGAGATTGAAGATCAGGTTATGTCCCTTATGAAGAAAAAGGACGAAGAGGAAGCATATCAGCCAAACGTTGCACCTCAGCCAGAGGTTGAAGCAATCCCTGTAACCCAGACGCGTGCAGAAGCAAAAGCTAAGCTTGATATCGAAATTGACGATGAAGATTAATGATTATTACGCATACTAAGGGCAGAGGAAGCAAAATTCATCTGCACCTTGACGGTGAGTATCAAATCACAACTGACGTTGATTTCTGGGCAGAAAACTTTATCAAGGACGGCACGGATATTGATGAAGACGAATGGCAGGAGCTTGTAACAAAGATTAATTACAAAAAGGCAGTTAATAAATGTTACGACCTTTTGTCACGACGCGACCATTCAGTTAAAGAGCTAAGAACTAAGCTTCTTCGCACGGTTGATGAAATCAGCGCCGACAAAGCTATCGACAGAATGCTTGAGCTTGGATATCTTAACGATGAGCACTATGCCGAGGTTCTGTTTAAGCATCTTCGCGATGATAAGAGGATGTCAAAAGGCTTTATTAAGCAGGAAATGTACAAGCGCGGTATTTCATCGGACATTATTAATAGTCTGTTTGATACTGAAGAAGTTGACAACGTTTCTTCTGCGTGTGAATTGATACTTACAAAATATAGCAGAAAGTTAAATCAGGAGGGCGGCAAGGATAAGGTTTTTGCCACTCTTGTACGAAAGGGCTTCACTTACTCAGACGTAAAAAGCGCCTTTAATATGATTGAAAATGACGAATACGAACAGTAATTACAGCGTTGGTATGATTTCGCTTGGCTGCCCGAAAAATCAGGTTGACGGCGAAATTATGCTCGCTAAGCTCAAAGATGCAGGCTTCAATATCAATAGTGAAATTGAAGAATGTGACATAATGATTATTAATACTTGCGGATTTATAGAAGCGGCAAAGCAAGAGGCTATCGACACTATTCTTGAGGTTGCCGAGTATAAAAACGCAGGTTTAATTACGTCAATTATTGTTACAGGTTGTCTTGCGGAACGATATCAGGACGAAATTTTAAAGGAAATGCCCGAGGTAGACGCAGTTGTCGGTATCGGCGCGAACAGCGATATAGTAAAGATTTGCCAGAAATCGCTTATTGGTCTTGAAACCGCATTGTTTCCTGACAAGTGCTTTTTACCGCTTGATGATAAACGTCTTGTTTCTACACCTAAGCACTGGTCGTATCTGAAGATTGCTGACGGCTGTGATAACAGATGCTCTTATTGCGCCATTCCTGCTATTCGCGGAAAATTCAGAAGCAGACAGCCTGACTCTATAATCAACGAAGCGAAAACGCTTGCCGAAAACGGCGTTAAGGAGCTTATATTAATTGCACAGGACACAACAAGGTACGGCTTTGACTTGTTCGGCGAATACAGACTCGATGAGCTACTAAAAGAGCTTGTCAAAATCGACGGAATTGAATGGATAAGACTGTTTTATTGTTATCCTCAAAGGATTACTGATTCTCTGATTGACGTAATTGCGAAGGAAGACAAAATTTGCAATTATATTGATATTCCGCTTCAGCACGGCTCAGAAAGCGTTTTGAAGGCTATGAACAGAGTTGGTACGGCTGATGATTATAAAGCGCTTATAGACAAAATGAGAGCGAAAATACCTGACCTTGCGCTTCGTACTACTTTTATGGTTGGTTTTCCTGGAGAAACTAACGAGGATTTTGAAAAGCTTTGTTCCTTTGTTAGCGACGTTAAGTTTGATAAAATGGGCTGCTTTGCCTTCTCTCCCGAAGAGGATACGCCTGCATTTGATATGGTTAATCAGCTTGACGAGGATGTTAAGAAGCACCGTCAGGAGCTTTTGATGGATTTACAGTACACAATTACAGAAAATTCAAATAAGAGCAGAATCGGCAAGGTGTTTAAAACAATCATTGATGAATATAACGGCGAAAGCTATATTGGCAGGTCTTATCTTGATTCACCTGAAATTGACAGCGGAATTATAATAAATACCGATAAGAAGCTTAATATAGGCGATTTTGTAAACGTTAAGATTACCGATTATAACGGTTATGATTTAATAGGAGTGTTGGCAGATTGAATTTACCTAATAAACTAACAGTTTTCAGATTTTGCTGTGTGCCTTTTCTTTTCGCAGCGTCTTTAATTCAGTTCAGATATCACTGGGCTGTTGCTCTGATTATATATTTTGTTGCTTGTATGAGCGATAAGGCTGACGGTTATATTGCAAGAAAGAATAACCTTGTAACAGATTTCGGAAAGCTTATGGACCCGTTATCTGATAAGTCAATCGTTCTTGCCGCGTTTCTTATACAGATTAATCTCGGCTGGCATACTGATATTGTCATTATGATTATGATGGCTCGTGAATTTCTTGTTGCAGGTATGAGAATGGCTGCAGTTAACGAAGGCGAGGTTATTGCGGCAAACGGCTTTGGTAAAGCGAAAACCTTTTTGCAGATGATTTCAACGGGTCTTGTATTTTTGTTTCTTGCAATCCTCGAGAAAAACGGCGAAACAGTAATTCAGACAAACGGATTTAACGCACCAGACTGGATTAACGTATTCTGTACGATTTCCTTCTGGATTGTCGGCATAGTTACGCTACTTAGCGGGCTTAAATACGCAAAAGACGGCTGGCATTTAATTAAAACAAAATAAAAGTGTTGCAATTCTTATCAGATTGTATATAATGTATATAGATATTAAAATGCTTTGATTAGGAGAAGTAACGGATACGGAGTATCAAAGAGAGCGGGCGTAGCTGTGATGTTCGCATACTCCCTTCGTGAAATGCACCTATGAGCAGCGCGGAGGAAAACAGTATTCCGCGTCGGTTTGCTCCGTTAAAGGCATAACCTGTTAAAACAGGTGAGTATAAAGCGAAGTGGAACCGCAGTAATTTATTGCCTTCGTCGAGAAATCGACGGAGGCTTTTTGATTGAGGTGAGAATTATCAGTTTTTTAAGTGATTATAAAGAAGACGTCAGGAGCTTTATTGACCACGACCCCGCAACAGACAATCCGCTTGAAGTAATACTTCTTTATCCTGGATTTAAAGCTCTTAGAAATCATAGATATGCACATTGGCTTTTTAAGCATAATTTGAAGTTTTTAGCAAGATGGGTAAGCCAGAGATCAGCGCACAAAACTGGTATTGAAATACATCCAGGCGCTCAAATAGGCAGACGTGTCTGTATTGACCACGGGCACGGTATCGTTATAGGTGAAACTACTGAAATCGGCGACGACTGTATGATATATCAGGGCGTAACGCTCGGTGGTACAGGAAAGGACAGCGGAAAACGCCATCCGACGCTTGAAAGGGGCGTGATGGTCGGCGCGGGCGCAAAGGTGCTCGGTCCTATCACGATAGGTGAAAACGTCAAGGTTGCCGCGGGTGCGGTCGTTGTAAAGGACGTTGAGCCGAACAGCACCGTTGTTGGCGTTCCTGGTAGAGTTGTAAGGCTTGACGGACAGCGTGTTGACGACCTTGATCAGGTTACAATGCCAGATCCGCTTATGGACGCTATTACTAATAACAGCAAGTTAATTGATGAATTAAAAGAAGAAATTGTTAAACTGGAGGCAAAGAAAAGTGAAAATATTGAATACTTTATCTAGAGAAAAAGAGGAATTTGTTCCCGTTAATGAAAACGAAGTAAAAATTTATGCATGCGGACCTACCGTATATAACTATATTCATATCGGAAACGCAAGACCTCTTTGCGTATTCGACGTGCTTCGCAGATATATGGAGTACCGTGGTTATAACGTTAAATTCGTACAGAATTTTACAGACGTTGACGATAAGATTATTAACAGAGCGAACGAGGAAGGACTATCCTTCACAGAGGTTTCAGAAAAATATATTAACGAATTCTGGACTGACGCACATGGACTTAATTTTAAGGACGCTACTGTTCATCCAAAGGCTACTGAAAATATCAGCGAGATTATCGATATTATCAAAAGCCTTGAAGAAAAAGGATATGCTTATGCCGTTGACGGCGATGTTTATTACAGAGCTCTTAAATTTGAAGGTTACGGCAAGCTTTCTCATCAGCCGATTGACGATTTACAGAGCGGCGCGAGAATAGCAGTAGGGGAGAAGAAGGAAAATCCTCTTGACTTTGCACTCTGGAAAGCAGCTAAGGAAGGCGAGCCTTATTGGGATTCACCTTGGGGTAAGGGCAGACCTGGCTGGCACATAGAATGCAGCGCTATGAACAGAAAGTATCTTGGCGAAACTATTGATATTCATTGTGGCGGTCAGGACTTGATATTCCCGCACCACGAAAATGAAATTGCTCAAAGCGAAGCTGCAAACGGCGTGCCTTTTGCTAAATACTGGATGCACAACGGCTATATTAACGTAGATAACGTAAAGATGAGTAAATCTCTCGGCAACTTCAAAACAGTTCGAGAAATTGCTGACGTGTACGGATATGAGGTAATCAGATATTTTCTTATTTCTTCACATTACCGTTCACCGATTAACTACAACCTTGAAATAATCGAGCAGTGTAAATCAGCACTTGAAAGGCTTTATACCTGCCGTGAGTCGCTTGATTTTGCTATCAAGAATGCAAGCGATGATATTGATGATGATAACGAAATTCTCGATTTGATTAATTCAAGACGTGAGCAGTTTATCACCGTTATGGACGATGACCTTAACACGGCTGACGGACTTGCGGCAATATTCGACCTTGTAAAGGATATAAATACAAAGATACTTGATAAACCTGTATCAAAGAACGTATGTGAAGCCGCTGCAAAGCTTTTTGACGAGCTTTGTGACGTTCTCGGTATTCTTTATAATAGAAAATCAAACAGCCTTGATGATGAGATAGAGGCTTTAATTCAGCAAAGACAGGAGGCGAGAAAGAACAAGGACTGGGCGACAGCCGATAAAATCCGCGATGACCTTAAAGCAAGAGGAATTATTTTGAAGGATACGCCGCAGGGTGTAACCTGGACAACGGAATAGGAGTTAATTATGATTGACAGAGTAAAATTTAAAGATACTGAGGTATCAAGATTAGGTCTCGGCACAATGCGACTTCCCGTTAGAACCCCGCTTAAAAGGGAAGCAAATCCAATGATTGATTACAAAGAAGGTCAAAAGCTTGTTGATTTGGCTTTTGAATACGGCATCAATTACTTTGATACAGCGTATATGTATCACGCTGGTAAGAGCGAATCTTTTATCGGTACTGCACTAAAAAAATATCCTCGTGAAAGCTTTTTCCTTGCAGACAAGCTTCCAGTATGGATGTGTCTGAAGAAAAGCGATATGGAAAAGATATTTAATAAACAGCTTTCTCGCTGCGGCGTTGATTATTTTGACTTTTATCTTCTTCACGCGCTTGACGGCGGCAACTGGGAAAAATGCAAGAAGTACAATGCAGTTGAATTTGTTGAACAAAAACGAAAAGAGGGTAAAGTTAAGTATTTCGGATTTTCGTTCCACGGTTCTATTGATGATTTAAAGGAAATTGTAGCAGCTCACGACTGGGATTTTGCTCAGATTCAGATGAATTATCTTGATTGGAAGAATCAGAATGCAAAAGAACAGTATCAAATTCTTACTGACGCAGGAATTCCAGTAATAATTATGGAACCCGTTCGAGGCGGTAAGCTTGCTAATCCTCCAAAAGCAGTTCAGGAGATATTCAAAAACGCTAAGCCTGATAAATCTATGGCTTCGTGGGCTATGGGCTTTGATGCGAGCTTTGATAACGTGCTTACTATCCTCAGCGGCATGAATGCTGAGGAGCAGATGCTCGACAATATCGAAACCCTCACGGATTTTGCACCGTTTAATGAGCAGGAATTTAAGCTGTGCGCTAACGCTGCCGCGATTTTTAATAAGAATGATATTATTCCTTGCACAGGCTGTGACTACTGTGCAGATTGTCCTAAGGGCGTTAAAATCAGCAGCATATTTGCAGTATATAACGAGCTTAAAAACGGTGATATTACTCAAAAGCAAGCTGAAGAAAAGTATTCTGCTATCGACGTTAACGCTTCGCAGTGTATAAAATGCGGCAAGTGCAAATCTCATTGTCCACAGCAAATAGATATACCTATGCAGCTTAAAGATACAATACCGAAGGTTTTCGGTTAAAAAAATAATGCGTGACGGTTCACACCTTCACGCGTTATTTTTTACTCTATTTCAAGCTCTTTTATCATTTCGCTCATTTTTGACGCGATTTCTCGGTCAGAAAACATTGATTTTATATGTTTTATGTTGCCTTTACCTCGTTTGAATACTCCGTCATATATACGCTTTAAATAAGCAGCTGGAAGAAGAATATTATGCTTTCTTGCAAACTCATAATTATGATACAAGGCCTCTTTGTCAATACTAAAAAGACCGAAAACAGCTTTTATTGAAGCGCTTTTACTACTTCCGCTTTCGCTTATGGTGTTCATAAGTCTTGCTGTTCCGATATCCCCAATACCGTAGCCGAACGTTCCGCCGTTTAGCAGTACGTTTTCGAGCGTATCATTAAGCGCATCATCAATATTATAATCAAAAGCTATCGGAGTATCAAAATACCTTTTGCAGAGTGATAATAATACTTTTGCAGATTTTTCGATTCCCAATTCACAGCATAGCCTTATAAACTCATTTAATTCAATATCACTTTTTCTCAAAAGAATGTCAATGTCACAAAGCTGCCTTATACCAGCGCCGCCTGATTTAAAATGCTTAAGCATATGAGATGCAACATAAATAAGGTGATTTATTGGAGTTAGGGTATACGTATACTCATTTTTAGCTGTGGATTTGTTGCTTTCAAAAATATTGTCAAAATAGCTTTCGTGCTTTTCATTAAGACAGTCAATGTATGTCTTTAGTTGATATTCTTCATTATTATACGTCAGCACATATTGAATATCAGAACGCTGTTGTAGCTTAAATCCGTTGTCGATAAGCAGGGAAGCAGCCTTTTCTAAATCTTCTTTGTTTAACGTGACGTCAGTATCGCCGCTTGTTCTAAGCTCTGGAGAGGGGTACAAATCCCTTAGTACAACGCCTTTTAAGAATAGGTGCCTGATTTCATTTTTGCATAGAACTTTTTTCAGCAGTTCAATACCCTCAATTTTATATTCATAATTCTGAACTGTAAGCCCCAATACCTGATTGAAAGGGGAGAACTGCGCTTTAGTTAGCTTGTTTTCGCCTGTGAGCTTCTTTAATTCAACAGCAATAATCGCAGTCATATCCTGAATTTCGCTAACCTTGAAAAGCTCTGAATAATCAATATCATTCGGAGCTTCGGGAGTAGTATTATTCAGATGTGATTTAACTAAGTGTAAAAAATACTGCTGTTCCTTTGTCATAACTTAAAAAGTATGGGGCTATAAAATATAGCCCCTTTAATTATTATTTTACAAGCTTACCCATATCGTACATACCGACAGGCTTTCCGTTCATAAATACTGCTGCGTTAACAGCTCCAACGGCAAATACCTCTTTGCTTCTTGCAGAATGAGAAAGAGTAATTATTTCATCTCTGCCTGCAAAAATAATATCGTGTTCGCCGACAATCGTACCGCCCCTGATAGAATGAATACCAATTTCATTCTTAGTACGCTTTTCACGCTTTGAATGACGGTCGTATTCATATTTCATCGGACGTTCAATTTCCTCGGAAATAGCGTCAGCAAGCATCAAAGCCGTTCCAGACGGTGCATCAATCTTCTGGTTATGGTGCTGTTCAACAATTTCAATGTCAAAGCCTTCTCCGAGCACGTTAACAGCCTTCTTTGCAAGATTTGCAAGAAGATTAATACCAAGGCTCATATTGTATGTGAAGAAGATAGCGCAATCTTTAGACGCTTCAGAAATTTTCTTCTTTTCACATTCATCATAGCCTGTGGTTGCTATAACAAGAGCTGTGTTAGTGCTTTTTCCATAATCAAGAAGGTCGTCAAGGAGCGACGGATTAGAAAAGTCAATCACTACGTCTGCGCTTTCTTTAACGTCCTTAAGGCTCTCATAGACTGGGAATTTTGAGCTTCCGTCATTAACACGGTCAACACCTGCGACTACTTCGCAGTCATCACGGCCGTCAACAACGCTTGCAATAAACTTTCCCATTTTGCCTGTGGCGCCTGTAATTATTATCCTTGTCATTATTATTTCCTCAATATTACTTAATAAGACCGTACTTCTTCATTACGTTTTTAAGATATTCTGTGTGCTCTTCTGTCATATCACAAAGAGGCATTTTGCACGGTCCTGCATTCCAACCCATCATATTGCACGCTGCCTTAACAGGAATAGGATTAACCTCAACGAAAAGTGCGTTCGCAAGCTCAAGGTATTTTGCCATCATATCCGTGCACTTGTTAGCGTCACCGTCAAGATAAGCCTGAGCCATATCGTGAGTTTCTTGTGGGCAAACGTTAGAAAGAACAGAAATAACGCCCTTTCCGCCACAAGACATAACTGCAGGAATCTGGTCGTCGTTACCGCTCCAGATGTTCATTTCGTCGCCGCAAAGCGCGCGTACCTTCATAATCTGACTGATGTTGCCCGATGCTTCCTTGATACCGTTAATTCTCGGGAGCTTAGAAAGCTCTAAGCAGGTTTCTGGAGTAATATTAACTCCTGTTCTTGAAGGAACGTTATAAAGAATAATCGGAATATTTGTAGCGTCGTGATACATTGTATAGTGCTTAATAAGACCCTTTTGAGTGCACTTGTTGTAATAAGGCGTAACCAAAAGAAGTGCGTCAGCGCCGTATTCGCAGCACTTTATAGCCATATCAACGCCGTACTGAGTGTTATTTGAGCCAGCACCAGCGATTACAGGAACTCTGTGGTCAACGTAATCAATACAGAACTTGATTGCGTCAAGATGCTCCTGGGTGCTGAGCGTTGATGATTCACCAGTTGTGCCGCAAATAACAATTGCGTCAGTACCGTTATCAATCTGCCAGTCAATAAACTTCTTGAATTCATCGTAATTGACTGTAAAGTCATCGTTCATCGGTGTAATAATAGCAACTGCAGAACCAGTAAATATCGGTGTCTTCATAATAAATTCTCCTTATTTATAAATATTAGTTAGTCCATATAACCTTCTGCGGCAAGTAATTCTGCAAGAAGAACTGCGCCTCCTGCAGCGCCGCGAAGCGTATTGTGAGAAAGGCAAACAAACTTATAGTCGTACTGTGTGTCTTCTCTGAGTCTGCCGATTGATACAGCCATTCCGTTTTCAAGGTTTCTTTCGGAATTAATCTGCGGTCTATCGGGCTCAGTGAAGTAGTTGAGAAATTTCTTAGGTGCTGAAGGAAGCTCAAGCTCCTGAGCTCTGCCCTTGAAATTATCCCATATATTAATCATTTCTTCTTCTGTTGGTTTGTTTTCAAAGTTTACAAACACTGCGCCGAGATGTCCGTTCGAAACGGGAACTCTGATACATTGTGCAGTAAAGTTCGGCTTTTCTGCCGAAACAATTTTGTCGCCTTCTATTTTACCCCAAAGCTTAAGCGGCTCTTTTTCACTCTTTTCTTCCTCGCCACCGATGTATGGAATTACGTTGTCAATCATCTCTGGCCACGTGTCAAAGGTTTTGCCTGCGCCGCTTATAGCCTGATATGTGCAGACAAGAACGTCCTTAACTCCGTATTTTTCGTGAAGAGGGAAGAGAGCGGGAACGTAAGATTGAAGCGAACAGTTTGATTTAACTGCAATAAATCCGCGTTTAGTACCGAGTCTTTTGCGCTGCGACGGGATAATGTTGATATGCTCTGCGTTAAGCTCTGGAACAACCATAGGAACGTCGTCTGTAAAACGGTGTGCTGAGTTGTTCGAAACAACAGGGCATTCGTGTTTAGCGTACTTTTCTTCAAGCGCTTTAATCTCGTCCTTTTTCATATTTACGGCGCAAAATACGAAATCAACTGTTGAAGTGATTTTTTCGATATCGTTTTCTGCGTCGAGAATAACCATTTCTTTGTATTTATCTGGAAGCGGAGTATCCATGCACCATTTGTTGCCGATAGCTTCCTCATAAGTTTTGCCTGCGCTTCTTGATGATGCTGCAAGTATAACAACGTCAAACCAAGGGTGGTTTTCAAGTAATGTCATAAATCTCTGACCTACCATACCAGTAGCGCCGACAACTCCAACGTTAAATTTTTTCATAGTTTTCTCCTCATAGCTCTTGTAATCTTTGATTAATTGCAATATAATATATGAACATAACCGCAACACATATGTGATTACATATTAATATTTATATAATACACTTAATATATATCTATGTCAATCATAATATTTGGAGAATATTAATGAAAACTTCTGACTTTTTCTATGAACTTCCACAAAATTTAATTGCTCAGACCCCGATTGAGCCCCGTGATTCTTCAAGATTAATGATATTAAATAAAGAAAGTGGAATAATTGAGCATAGAATTTTCAGAGATTTAATTGATTATCTGAATGAAGGCGATTGCCTTGTTTTGAATGATACGCGAGTAATTCCTGCAAGAATTTTCGGCGTAAAAAAAGAAACTGGAGCTGTAGTAGAATTCTTACTTCTGAAACAGAGAGAGAATAATTCATGGGAATGTTTGTGTAAACCTGGAAAACGTGCAAAAATCGGCACAAGCTTTGTGTTCGGCGAAGGTTTAGTTGAGTGCGAAGTTGTTGATGTAACTCCAGAGGGAAACAGAATAATCAGTTTTAACTGCAAGCCCTCAGAAATATATACAATTCTTGATAAAATCGGCAAGATGCCGCTTCCGCCTTATATCACAGAGGAGCTCAAAAACGGCGAAAGATATCAGACCGTTTACTCAAAAGAGCTCGGCTCTGCTGCTGCACCTACTGCGGGGCTTCATTTTACTCAGGAAATGTTGAAAAAGATTAAAGATAAAGGCGTTAATAT
>JAFWKC010000029.1 GCA_017514345.1 Eubacterium sp. | reverse complement strand
TCCTTGATTTCCTTTTTTATTGCAAGCGCGCTTGCCGCGTTTCGTGCCGCGATAGTAACGTCAGCGCCCGCGAGAACGCTCTCAAACGCAAACATACGGCTTACGCCGCCGCTACCGAGAATAAGCACCCTGCCCTTCAGCTTTATGTCCGCACCCTTCAGCGCGCGCAGGAAGCCCTCGCAGTCCGTGTTGTAGCCAACGCTTTTGCCCTTTACGTTTTTGACCGTGTTGACAGCGCCGAAAAGCGCCGCCCTTTTGTCGAGCTTGTCAAGGTAAGGAATAATCGCCGTTTTATGAGGAATAGTTACATTGTAGCCGTCAAGCTCACGTAGCTCTGAAAACGCGTCCTCAAGCTTATCGGGCGCAATTTCACGGCAGGAATATTCGCCCTCAATACCCGCGCTTTCAAAAAGCTTGCTGTGAATTTCGGGACTTTTTGAATGTCCTAACGGATATCCGATTAATGCAAATTCTTTTCTGCTCACTATATCACCTCAAAAAAACATATTGACAAATTCGAGAAAAATTTATAATATGATAATAACATATATCATTATCAATCACAACAATTTTTTGTAAGGAGTAATCGGTATGATTTTTGATGAAGTAAAGGAAATTCTTGCTGACCAGCTTGATATTAATATTGACGATATTGAAATCACGTCAAACCTTATGGACGACCTCGGCGCAGACTCGCTTGACGCAATCGATATTGTTATGTCGGTTGAGGACCAGTATTCAATAGAGGTTCCAGACGAAATTATCAAGTCAATCAAAACTGTTGAGGATATCGTTTCGTTTATTGAAAGCAATATTGATTAACAACGCGTTTTGTTAAATTAACCAAATATATTAAGTATATTTCGTTAACTTTAATCATTGAATATTTAACAGAATAATTGTAAAATATAAGTTAGGAGTATTATAGCTTCTGACTTATTTTTTTTTGAAATCCAGGCACTATTAAGTTATAAAGGAGTAAACCAATGTCAGAAAAATTTGTTATGGCGCTCGACCAGGGCACGACAAGCTCGCGAGCAATTATTTTCAACAAGCACGGTGAAATCGTATCGAAAAGTCAGAACGAATTCACCCAGTATTATCCTCAGAACGGCTGGGTTGAGCACGACCCTAATGAGATATTATTTTCTGTAATCCAGGCTATGATAGGCTGTATGCGTCCCGCAGGCACCGACAATTCAGTAAGCCCGTCGCAGATTGCAGGTATCGGCATTACAAACCAGCGCGAAACAACGATTATCTGGGACAAGGACACGGGCAAGCCGATTTATAACGCTATTGTGTGGCAGTGCAGAAGAACTGCCGAATATTGCGAGGAGCTCAAAAAGGACGGGCTCGGCCAGTACATAAAGCAGACCACAGGACTTCTTATCGACGCGTATTTCAGCGCAACAAAAATCAAGTGGATTCTTGACAACGTTGACGGCGCGCGCGAAAAGGCAGAAAGCGGACAGCTTCTTTTCGGTACAATCGACACGTGGATTATCTGGAACCTGACGGGTGGCAAGGCTCACGTTACGGACTACTCAAACGCGTGCAGAACTATGCTCTTTGACATCGACAAGCTCTGTTGGGATGAAACGCTTTGTGAAAAGCTTGAAATACCGATGTGTATGCTTCCCGAGGTTAAGCCGTCAAGCTGTGTTTACGGCTATCTTGACAGGATTTCTGGTATCGAGGAGCTTGCAGGCGTTCCGATTGCAGGCGCTATCGGCGACCAGCCAGGCGCGCTGTTCGGTCAGGGCTGCTTTGAAAAGGGTCAGGCAAAGAACACCTACGGCACGGGCTGCTTCCTTCTTATGAACACGGGCGAGGAGCTTATCGAAAGCAAGTCAAATCTTCTTTCGGGTATCGCCTGGGGTCTTGACGGCAAGGTTACTTACGACCTTGAAGGCTCTGCGTTTAACGCTGGCTCCGTTATCAAGTGGCTTCGCGACGAGCTTGAGCTTATCGACGACGCAAGAGAATGTGACGAGCTTGCAGAGGAGGTTCCCGACACTAACGGACTTTACCTCGTTCCTGCATTTACAGGACTCGGCGCACCGTACTGGGATATGTACGCACGCGGAATTATGGTTGGTATCACGCGTTCCATCAACAAGCGCCACGTTTGCCGCGCCGTGCTTGAAAGCATTACTTACCAGATGACCGACCTGCTCGAAGCTATGATGAGCGACAGCGAAATTATGCTCAAGGATTTACGCGTTGACGGCGGCGCGTCCGTATCGGATATTATGATGCAGATGCAGGCTGATATGACGGGCTGCAACGTAAACCGCCCAGTTAACCGCGAAGCTACGGCGCTCGGCGCTGCTTATCTTGCAGGACTCGCAACGGGCGTATGGAAGGACACGGCAGAGATTGAGGAAAACAGAAAGGTTGATAAAATATTCGTTCCGTCAATGCCGTCCGACATCAGAAACAAGAAGTATTCAGACTGGAAACGTGCAGTTGAACGCTCACGCAACTGGGAGAGATAAGCAAAAGGACTTGCTGGTGCAAGTCCTTTTTCAGTTAGCCGTAAGCCGTTAATTGTCCGAGCGGAGTGAGTATACGACAACTGAATACTGAATACTAAAAAAAGAGCCGTCAGGCTCTTTTAATTAATAAATCCGCTATAGAGAAGGCTGCTGTTTTTGCTTGCCTCTACTGTTCTGTCGAGGTTTGTAATCGTAAATTCGCTTGCATCGTCGGGTGATACTGCGGTGTTCTGCTTGTACTGGGTATTCATTTCGGGCTTTGCTTTTAACAGCTTTTTCTTTAGTGCTTTTGTAACGCCGTTGTTGTAAGCGTAAATATAGCCCTGAAATCTCTGTCCGTAATGCGATTTTACGTTTTTGTATCTTTTTGTGTTGAAGTATCTGCCGCCCCAGTGTGATTCGGACACTGTGATTGAGCCGTCCTTGTGGACCTTTTCAACAATTGCAACGTGGCCGCTCCAGCATGCAACTGCGCCAACCTTCGGCTTTTGACCGTATGGATAATAGCCGTTGCGCTTGTTCATACCGTACCAGTCGCCTGCGCTGCCGTGAGTGATGAGCGGCTTTTCGCCGTTCATTTCATAAATTCTGCCGTATGCGTATGCTACGCAGTTCGGCATCGGTGTACCCGTCTGTGCGTACACGTTCAGCTTCGAGTTGTAATATGCAATACTTGACTTCGGAGCTGTTAATCTGGGTTTATAGTCGTCTGTGTCACTTGCGCTTGCACTTGCCATAACAGGTGCCATAAGCGACATAATGATTGTAAGCACTATAACAATCGGAAGAATAACCAAGGTTTTTTTCTTATTCATAATGTTTCCTTTCCTTGCTCGGTTACCGTCATTTACCTTTATTTGTAACCGCCTGGGGTTTGTAATTCATCCGTGACTTCGAATGAACCTTCTGTTTTTCCGACGGGTAGGATTATAGCAAATTAACCGTTTTGTAATCTATAGCACTATTTCACAAGCATTTTGTAACATTTTTGTAACCTTTAAGCACATTAACCAAAGATTTGACGATACTGTTGACTTTTTAGCAGACGTTTGTCTATTATTGTCGACATTATGTACTTGCAGTACGGGTAATAATATGTTAAAATTACTATATAATATATAAATTAAAATAAAGGAGATACACTACCATGGCAATTACATTTGAACAGGTTGTCGATGCGGCAAGAAACCGTTTTTGTGACGTTGACGTTTCTTCTGTAGTCGGCACAAGAGCATTTCAGATTAACCTTGAGGGCAAGGGCGCAAACGGAATCTTCTATATCGAGATTAAGGATAACCGCGTAAGCGTTGAGCCGTACGAATATTACGACAGAAACGCCGTGTTCCACATCAGCGCGGCAAACTTTATGAAGCTGCTCGACGGCAAGCTTGACCCGATTGCTGCATTTACGCTCGGCAAAATCAAGGTTGACGGCGACCTCAACGCCGCACTCGAAATGATAAAGTTCCTCAAATAATAAAAATCCCGTTGGACATCAACGGGGATTTTTCTTTATTTTGTTTTTACAGTTTTCACCTTTGACCAGTCAGAATAGTACCTCTTGCCGTTTACCGTTTTGAACGTTCTTATACGGACGAAGTACTTTTTCTTTGCCTTCAGCTTTGTGACCTTGCGCGAGGTCGTTTTGTTTTTCTTGACTGTAATTGTCTTTGCTTTTTTGAATTTCTTTGAAGTTGACAGCTGAAGCTGATAGCCCGTAGTCTGGGTTGTCTGCTTTTTCCATTTTACCGTAATTGCTTTCTTGGCTGCCGTAAGCTTTGCAAGGCCCGTTCCCTTCGGAACGATTGTAAAGCTGAGCGTTTTGCTTCCGCTGTACGCGCCCTTGCCGCTGACGGTAACGGTTGCCGTGCCGACAAATTTATTGTTTTTGTAATCAACCGAATAATCGTCTGCGGACAGGTTAACGTAATTTACGCTAACGCTGACTGCTGGATAATACTTCGTTTTGCCGTAAACATACTTCGTTTTATCAAGCGTAACGTATGCGCCCGAAATATCAATCGTCGCGCCGCTGAGCATACTGTCGCCAGTCGCGTAGTCAATGCTCACTCCCTTTTCAACGTTGTACACAAACACGCAGAACTGAACGCTTGCGCCGAGGTCGTCGACGCTTTCGCCCTCCATTATAACACCGTAAGCCAGCAGATTATTTCCGCCGAATACGGGAGTTACACGGTAAAGCACGTTGTTTTCATCGTTTTGCTTAACGTAGCCTGCAACCTGATTTTCAAAGGGCAGCATACCCGAAGCGTTAAAGGTACGCGTTCCCGTCATAAGGTTATTTTTGTTTGCATTTTCGCCCGTGAGCTGAAAGCCGATGAGGTGCGAACGGTTATAAAGGTATTTTCCGTCAACAAAATCGTACCTCTTCTGCACCCAGCCCGTAGGATAAACGGAGCTTATATCGCCGCGCTTTTCAGTAGGCATAAGCGTTTTGTCAATATTTGCCGTACACGTCGAAACTCTGCCGAGCCCGTCAAGCGCGCCGTACGTTTCGTAAATGCTCTGGTTAAGGTCAGCGCTTTCAAATTTCGGCACGTTGCCGTTAACCACCTCGTACAAATCGCCGTCGTATTCTGGAATGTTATACCCGTTATAAGTAAACGCGCTGATTTTTTCGGTAAATACGGATGCGAACGTGCAAAGCGAAACCGACAGCACGGAAAGCATAAGCAGTACCAAAACCAATATATTAATTAGTCTTTTAAACTTCATATTAATACTTCGTACCTCCGTATTTATTGATATATTTATAAAGCGTTTTCATATCGCTCCAGCGGCCGTTAATCGTCGGCGCACCGAGAACGGTTACAACGTAGGTCTTGCCGCCGTGCTTGTACACGCCGCAGAAGCAGTAGCCTGCTCCGCTGGTGTAGCCCGTCTTGCCGCCCTTGTGCTTTGAGGAATAATCCTTTAGCTTGTCCTTCGTGCTTACCGTGTTTTTGATTTTCAGCTTTTTAGTTTTGAAGGTATATTTACGCTTTGATATCACCTTGCGGAAAACGGAGCTTCTTGAATAGATGTCCGCCATAATAATCGAAATATCATACGCGCTCGAATAGTGATTCTTTTTGTCAAGACCGTGCGGCGTCACAAAATGCGTGTCCTCCAGTCCGAGAGCCTTTGCCCTGTCGTTCATCCTTTTGACAAATTTAGAAGTACTGCCGCTCACGCCCTCTGCGATTGACACAGCCGCCGAATTTGACGACGGGAGCATAAGCGCGTAAAGGAGCGACTTGTTCGTATATCTGTCGCCGACCTTCATTTTCAGATATCCGTACGGCGTTTTTGCCGCCTTTTTTGACACCTTAGTGATGCTATTGTACTTGCCGCTGTCGATAAGAAGCGAGGCAGTCATAATCTTAGTCGTGCTTGCCTGCTTGCGGCGCTCGTGACATTCGTCGTCATAGATTAGCGCCTTGTCCTCGATACAATAGATACAGGCAGAGGCAGACGCAAGCTCCTTTTCGACAATATTTTTAGTAGTAATCCTGAACTTGAAAAATGCCGACCTTGCCGTTTCGTTTTCAAGCACGGATATTTTCCACCAGCTCGACCTGCGGTTGCGCTTGTTCTCGGGAACGGTAATATCAAGCGTCGCCGTTTCGGCGTTTTCAGTAGTGAACTCGCTGACAGGCTTGTATTCCTTTTCTTCGCTGTCGTACCGTTCAAGCTTTACCTTTCGTCCGCCCTCGGACGGCGTAATACTTACGCTGAGCTCAACGTCGTCGTCAAAAAACGACTCTATTTCGCTTTCAACGCCCGATATTATTGTTTCTGCTTTTGTAATTTCCTCGGCTGAAACGCTCATTGGAACAAGCATTATCAGCACGAGAAAAAGCGAAAATACTCTTTTCATCTACGTCCTCCGCAGTATTAATATTTTGTAGCCGCGTATTTGTCAATATATCTGTACAGGACCTTCATATCGTCCCATCGCTGTTCAAGCTCAGGCGCGCCCATAACGGTTACAACGTACGTTTTGCCCCTGTATTCATACACGCCGCAGAAGCAGTAGCCCGCATTAGTCGTGTGGCCAGTTTTGCCACCCTTGTGGCGCTTTGTGTAATCCTTAAGATAATCGTCGCGCGTTTCAAGCAGCGTTTCGATTTTATAATTTTTCGTCTTGAAGTAATACGATTTTGTCGCAATAACCCTTCTGAACGTGCGGCTTCTTGAATAAATATCCGCCATTATTATTGAAATATCGTACGCGCTCGAATAATGACCTTTTTCGTCAAGACCGTAAGGCGTCATAAAATGCGTGTCCTTCAAGCCGAGCTGTTTAGCTCTCGCGTTCATCTTTTTGACGAATTTCGAGGTGCTGCCGCTAACGCTTTTTGCAATAAGCACAGCGGCGGAATTCGACGACGGAAGCATAATCGCATAAAGGAGCGACTTGTTTGTAAATCTGTCGCCGACAATCATATCTATGTATCCGTACGGCGTGCTTGCCGCTTCCTCGGTAACTACGGTGCTTCTGTGGAGCTTGCCGCTGTCAATAAGAAGCGAGGCTGTCATAAGCTTTGTTATGCTTGCCTGACTGCGGCGTTCGTGACAGTTTCTGTCAAAAATCACCGTATCGTCGTCAACGCAGTAAATGCACGCCGCAAGCGAATTAAGCTTTGGATTAGTAAAATTTGACGTAGTTACGCGAAAAGCAAAATCAGCCTTTTTCGCTTTATCGCTTTCGTCAACGTATATTCGCCATATGCTCGTCGTGCATTTTCTTTTTTCACTCGGCACGGTAATTCTGAGTCTGGCGTTACTTGCGTCGGGTGTAGTATACCTGCTGACTGTAAAATATTTCTGGCGTTCGCTGCTGTAACGCTGAAGATAAACCCTTCTGCCGCCGTTCGACGGACTGATGCTAACGCTTAGCGAAAGCTCCTCACGAAACGGAACGGACATTTTGTTTTCTACGCCTGATATTTGCGTTTCTGCCTTAACTTGATATGCGGCGTAAACGTTTATCGGCGCAAGCATAATTATTAACGCAAGAAACAGCGATAATACTTTTTTCATTATTCAAAATCCTCCGCCGTTAACTGTTTAATCTTCGTTTTTGCTTCGTCAGTATAAATTTCTGGATACCATTTTGAAGCAAGCCAGAACGGGTTTTTCTCGTTGTGCTCGTCGTACCACGCCTGCGTTTTGCGTATACGCTCGTTCGGCGTAGTTTTCGTTGTCTTTTTGAACTTCTCCTTGTCGCCGACCTTTTTGCAAAGAATTACAAAGCGTGAGTCGGGCTCGGTTTCTGTCGGCACGCTGATTGAAAGATAAGTGCCGTCATAATTCAGCTCGTTGTCTGTGATATACAGGCTTCGCGTGTTAACGCGGTCAATATAAGAATCAAAGCTCTTTTCCGTCATATTTCCGTACGCATTATACGGAAAAACGTAGCCGTTGTCGTTGTCGGGATTTGTGTTCGCGTAATACGCGGCAACAACCTTGTATTGCTCGTCGTCAAAAAGCGTTCTGAACGTCACAAGCTGACTTGAATTGACGTACGCTTCGGCAGTTGAATAGCATTTTTCAAGTTCGCCGCTGCTCAGCGCAACTGCGCGCACCTGCTGGTCCTTAAGCACGGTTGAGCCCTTTTCAGCGTACGCATCGGCTTTTTTATTAGAGCCTGCGAGCGCGTCCGTGGCTGTGTCCTCGATAACAATTCTGCCCATAACGCCCTGGTCCTTGCCGTAGTCGTCGCAGAATTCCTCGCGAATACCCTTTGGAAAATCAATACCGTATTTTTCGATATACGGTCTTAAATATGCAACCTGGGCAAACTGAACGACCTTAATTCCGCCGAACACAAGTCCAACGAGCGCAATAATACAGCCGACAGAAATGAGCGCTTTTCGCGTAAGCTCTTTTTTGAAAAACTCTTTAACCTTAGGCACAAGGCGCGTTTTTACGTTTGCACTAATAACCTTTGTGTTTAGCTTAAGCTTCGGCATTTCGCGCTTTTTCTTCGGCGCTTTTTCTTTTTTTACTGGAGCTTTTTCCTCTTTTGTCGGCGCGGGAGGAGAAATCGGCTCAGGCTGAGGAGCAGGCTCGTTTACCTCTTCTGCTTGGGCTTTTAATTCCTCGGCAGTTTTCGGCGGTTCAAGCTCCTCGACTGCAGGAGCGTTATATTCCTCTCTGTTCTGCTGCTGTTCTTCCCTGACCTTTTTCAGTATCTGTTCAAGCTCGTTAAAATCAAAATCCTTTTCCATAAAACAACCTTATTTAATAACCGTTTTTCTTGCGCCGTCAACTGCGCGCTGAATGAGCGTTTCGCTGTCGAGCGCACTTTCAGCCTTGATTACGTCGGGAAGCTGCGGCCTTGTTTTCGGGTGCTTAGGCGTAAACACCGTACAGCAATCCTCGTACGGCAGAATCGAGGTGTCAAAGGTGTCAATCTTCCTTGACAGCATAACGATTTCGTTTTTGTCCATACCGATACACGGACGGAACACGGGCATTTCGCACGCCGCATCCGTGCAGGCAAGCGCGTATATCGTCTGGCTTGCAACCTGACCTACGCTTTCGCCCGTGATAAGCGCCGAGCAGTTCTGATGACGGGCGATAATCTCGCTTATCCTCATCATATATCTTCTCATGATTATCGTGAAAAATTCTTCGGGGCATTCTTTTCTTATCTGCTCCTGAATTTCGGTAAACGGAACGACGTACGTCGCAACTGGTCCGCTGTAGCGCGCAACTCGGTGAAGAAGCTCCATAACCTTTTCTTCCGCAAGCTCTGTCGTGTACGGCGGCGACGCAAAATGAACTGCGACAAGCTCAATTCCGCGCTTTGCCATCATATACGCCGCAACGGGCGAGTCAATACCGCCGCTGATAAGCACTGCCGCTCTGCCGCTTGTGCTGACGGGCATACCGCCTGCGCCGCGGATATTGTTACCGCGCACGAACGCATAGTTGTCGCGGATTTCAACGGTAACGGTAACGTCTGGATTATGAACGTCAACCTTCAGGTGATTGAATTTTGAAAGCAGAAAGCCGCCAAGCTCGCGCGCAATTTCGGGCGATTTAAGCGGAAACTTCTTGTCGCTTCGCTTTGCTTCAACCTTAAAGGTTTTCGCGAGCGAAAGCTCGTCCTCGAGGTATTCCCTGCTGACAGCCATAATATTGTCCATATCCTTTTCGGCAACAGCCGCGCGAGAAAGCGCCGCAATACCGAACACTCTTTTGAGGCGTTCAACCGCGTCGTCAAGGTCAAGGCTTTCGTCAACTGGCTTTACCATAATAGTCGACTGACTCTTTGTAAAGGTGAACTCGCCGAGGTCGCGCAAAGCCTTTTTCATATTCTTTATGAGGATGTCCTCAAAGGTGTTTCTGTTAAGTCCCTTGAGTACAAGCTCGCCGTTTTTAATCAAGATTATTTCGTTCATATTGTTTCCTTTTTATAATTTATAATTGCTGACTGTTTCTTCAATGGCGTTTGCAAGCGCGTCGATATCCGCCTTTGTCGTATGGCGCGAGAAGGACGCGCGCACGCTTCGCTCAATAGTTTTATCGCTAAGCCTCATAGCCGTCAGAACGTGGCTTTTTTTGCCCTTAGCGCACGCCGAGCCGTTGCTGATGCATATGCCGTACTGCGACGAAAGGTGCTGAACGACAGTCTGGCTCGTCATAAACACGGGTACGTAAAAATTGATAATATAATCGCTCGCGTTTTCTGCAGAATTGATAGCTACACCGTCGATTGCAGTCAGCTTTTCGCGCGCGTAACGGTTGATTTCGCGCATATATTCAGCCTGCGCGTTCAGGTCGCCGAGCATTTCGCACGCCTTGCCGAAGCCCGCAATAAGCGGAATAGCTTCTGTTCCTGGACGGAGCTTTTTTTCCTGCTCGCCGCCGAAAACGCGCGGAACAATTCGCGTGCCTTTTTTTACGTAAAGTGCGCCGACGCCCTTAGGTCCGTGAATTTTGTGCGCCGTCACGGTCACTAAATCTGCGCCGAGCTTTGACGGACGAACGGGAATTTTTCCAAACGCCTGAACGCAGTCAACGTGAACGAGCGCGGGTGCGCCTGCTTTGACAACTGCTTTTTTGATGAAGTCAACGGGAAGCACGGAGCCGACCTCGTTATTGACGTACATCATCGAAACGAGGATTGTGTCGGCGTTAACCGCCTCTGACATTTGCGCTTTCGTAATATTCCCCTGCTTATCTGGCTCAAGCCTGATAACCTCAAAGCCGTTTTTTTCAAGCACGTCGACAGTCTGCAGCACGCTTTCGTGCTCGATTGCAGTTGTCACAATTCGCTTGCCGCGGCGTTTCAGCGCTTCGACTGTGCCTAAAATCGCAAGGTTATTAGCCTCTGTGCCGCCAGAGGTGAAGTATATTTCCTCGCTTTCGCACATAAGCGCACGCGCAACGCTTTCGCGCGCCTCGCGCAGCTTTTTGTTCGCATCAAGTCCAGCCTTATGGAAGCTCGACGGATTGCCGAAATTCGAGGTCAGCATATTGTATATTTCGTCAGCAACCTCGCGTTCGGGAACGGTGGTTGCGCTATTATCAAGATAGACCATAATTATTTGTTTTCGTTCATTTTATATTTCAGTTTAAGTGCCGCCGCAACGGTTTTCGCGTCCTTGATTTCGCCCGACATAACGCGCTCAACAAGCTCGTCAAGCGGCATTTTTACAATCTGCAGAAATTCGTCGTCGTCAAGATTTTGTTCTTCAAAACGAAGTCCCGTTGCGCCGTAAAGACGGATAATTTCGTTAGTGTATCCAGGCGTCGGATAAAGCTCGCCGAGCGAAAAATAATTTTCCGCTACTGCGCCGACCTCCTCCTTGAATTCGCGCTTGCCTGCTTCAAACGGGTCCTCGCCCTTTTCGAGCTTGCCAGCGGGGATTTCAAAAATTACCTCTTTGTACGGATATCTGAACTGCCTTACAAGCGGTACGCAGTTGTCGTCAGTCAGACCGATAACTGCAACTCCTCCTGGATGGTCAACGCATTCACGCTTAGCGGCTGCGCCGTTGCACAGCGTAACATCGTCGTGGTGCATAACAAGCACCTTGCCGCTGAAAATTCCCGTAACCTTGTCCGTCTGTTCATACAGTCCGAGCGCAACTGCTTCAACGTCCTGCGGCTTGTCCACAACGAAGTCGGCGCCGCTTTCAAAGAATTCAAACTTGTTGCCGTAGCCCCAGCTGACGCCGACAGCCCTCAGCGAATTTTTCTTAGCGCCGTCAATGTCAAACCTTGTGTCGCCGACAACAAGTACGCCCTCGCGCTCAACGCCGAGCGCGTCAACACAGCGCGATATAATGCTTTCCTTTGACTCGCAGTCAGCCTTGAAGCTTACGCCGCAAACTGCGTCAAAATATTCGATAATCTCAAAATGGCCGAGCAGCATTTCGATAAACTTCTGCGGTTTTGAGGAAGCGATACCCACCTTAAAGCCGTCGTTTTTCAGCGAAGCAAGAAGCTCCTTAACACCGTCGTAAAGGCGGCTTTCAAAAACGCCCGTCGTGCTGTAACGCTCGCGGAATTTTTTGATAAGCTCGTCAGCCTCCTGCGGCGTTTTGCCAAATCGCTCCTGAAATGTAACAAGAAGCGGCGGGCCGATAAAATAGTCAAGCTCCTCAAGCGGAGGCGACTGAATGCCGAAGCTTTCAAGCGCATACTGCGCGCTTTTCTTTATGCCCTCGCCCGTATCGCAAAGCGTACCGTCAAAATCAAATATCAAGGCTTTTACAGTCATCGTTTCACCCTCTTAAAATCGTTGCTAAATATTATACCATATTTAATATAAGTTATCAAGAAAATTAAAGGCAATACTGAGGAGCTTGTTATAATCGGGTACGGGCAAAGCCCGTCCGATAATTCCGAATTCCGCATTCCGAACTCCGAATTAAAAAGCTCCCCATTAAGGGGAGCTTTTGAGCCGGTTTATTTCTTAACCTTTACAGTTCTTTTAGCTGTGATTTTGTTATATGTTACTGAATATGTAACCTTCTTGCCAACCTTGAGCTTTTTAAGAACATTCTTCTTGATTGTTACCTTTGCGACACCATTCTTGTTTGTTTTTGCGGTGTATTTCTTGCCATTGAACTTAAAGGTTACCTTCTTGCCCTTTACAGCCTTGCCGTCTACCTTTACAGTTGCCTGAAGAACGAGCTTCTTTGCGCGCTTTTTAATCGTTACCTTTTTGAGGTTGATTTTTGTAACAGGAGTTACAGGAGCTGTTGCTGTATCTGCAGGTGCTACAGGAGCAGGTGCAGGTGTAAGCTTTGCAATAGCTTCCTTTTCAGGTGTAGTTTCCTGCTTGCCGTCCTTATCCTTGAAGCAAGCTTTACATACTGAGCACTGGTAGTAAGCGTTGTTGCCTGCTTCCTTTTCAGTCGCTGCCTTAGCAGGAACCTCAACAAGCTTATGCTCTACTACAGTAAATTTACGACTAACTTCAAAATACTGATCATCAAAGTTAAATTTACTCTCTCTTGCAATTGCCGATTTGCCGTTGATTCTCATATTCATATTATCATCATCAGGATTGGCAAAAGCAACATTTCCTCCGCCTGAGGTAATAGCAAGATATACATATATTTGATACTGGTGACTGCAGATAAACACATATTTATCATCAGTAGGGTCAACATATGATTTAGCAGTTACATCATACCAAGATGTACCGTCAACAGTATTACTGTCATCGGCGTCCTTATCGATATCTACATACTCCGAACCGACTCCGTCAATGTCATACTGCTGAAACATAAAGTTTGGTTTTTCACCTGCAACAGGTTCATCAACATTGTAAATATTCAAGCTGGTGATTTTTTCTACAGCAAACGCTGTGAGATTGAGGCCTGCGGTAATACTAAGGAGCATAACTACCGACAGGCAGAGTGAAATTACTTTTTTCATAATAACTTCCTTTCATTAATAAAATATAGTTTTCAAGGCATAATCCTTAAAACAATTATACATTATGCACAAATAAAAGTCAACAAACAGTTGTTTGCTGACTTTTATACAAAACATTTATTATTGTACAGAAGTTGCTTCTACGAAGTTATCTGCGTCCTTTTCAAAGGTGATTGTTACGCTGTCGCCCTTGTTAAGCAGAATTACGTTCATCGAATCAACGGCTTTGATGTAATAATACTTGCCGCCGACCTTAAGGTAATAAACGGTGTTGCCGTCGTTAACGGTGGTTTTGATATCCTCAATTTCGCCCGTAACGGTGTTGCCGCCCGTTTCCTCTTTCTTAGTGGCTTCCTCCTTGCTGTTCGTCTTTTCCGCCGAGTCGTCCTTTTTGGTTTCGTCCTCGGTTTCGTCAGCCTTGTAATCGTTTGCGTCCGCGCTCTTGTCAACAATTCCCTTGTCCTTAAGTGCGTCGATATAATTTTCAACAGCGGCGTTAAGCGCCTTGACGTCAGTTTTTTGTACATCGAGAAGCCCCGTACCTACAAGAGTTTTATCGTCAAGATTAACAAGCGCGTAGCCCTTGATTGTGTAGCCTTCGCCGAACAGCGACATAAAGTACGTCGGCTGACCTTCTATATCAAGAAGAATCGGGAAGGTTGCCTGATAGCCGTAGTTCTGTACGGCGTCCTTAGCAGACTCAACAGCCGAATATTCAGTAGCGCCGCCGTTTTTGTAGTAGCGCGTTTCCTTTGTACGCTGGTTACATAGAATAAAGCCGAAGTTTGATGTATCCGACTTTGTCGAGGTGATACCAGTATAAACCCATACGTCGTCGTCAAGCGCGATGTTACCCGAGCCGTTTGAGGCTACGTTAACGTCGTTCTGGAAAATCAGCGAGTTCCAGAAGCCGCCTGACAGCTTACCGAAGAAGTTGTACTGCTGAATAACGAGGTTTTCGTTATATACAACGTCAATCCAGTTAAGACTGCTATCAGTTTTCACAACATCGATGCTGTAATACTCGCTTTCGCCGTTCAGCGCGTCCGTGATGATAACGCCCTTGACGTCAGTACCGCCGAAAAGTCCTATGGTCTTGTCAAGCACGGGCGTAATCCAGTACGGGCGAGCGTTGTCGTCAATCTCGAAATTAGGCATATCAAGAAGCGCCGTCGGATACTGAAAACGAAGGTGACGGAGCAGCTTTTCGTTAAACAGCTCAGTCGGTGAATACTTAATGCCCTCGCCGAATTTTTCAGTACAGTCAACAACCTGAACGTTTTGCGAAACAAGGTCAATAAGCATAAATGCGGGAAGTCCGTTTTTCGTGTTATTAAACCACTTGAACACGTCAGCGTATTCAAGATAAGCCACGCGCACGGGTCTGCCCTTGTAGTTAATCTGGGTTGAGTTTTCCGTTACAACGTACTGGCTCTTGTACTCGCCGAGGTAGCCGAGCTGCTGGTCGGCAAGCACCTTTGAGGTTGCGGCGTCAAGTCGCGGCACCTCGTCGTAATTAATCTGTTCAAAGTCCTCTGTAAAGTCGCTGCTCTTAACCTCCATAAGCTCGCTGTAAGCCTTTGCGCGGAAAATAGTAGCACCCGTAAGATAACCGACTACAATTACCAAAACTAATACGCCGCATAAAATCAGCGGGAATTTTGCCTGCTTTTTTGCGTATTCCTGACGCTCGATTTTCGTTTTTGCGCCGATTAAAAGATAGAACGCCGCGCAGAAAAGCACGATTATTCCGAAGATGAACATATAAAATTCCGACGATTTCGGGTTAATCGCAGGAAACATAATATAATACGCCGCAGCTCCGCCGATAATTGTTATGAGAATTGAAAGTATGATTTTCAGTCCAAGCTTAGGGGGCTTGACTACAACCTCAACCTCGTCCTTATTTGGCCACTTAAATTTTGACTTGAAGTTTTCAATAACCTCGTCAGCATCGTAATCCATATTTGGAATCTGGTCTGCCATAATACGTCTCCATTTCTAAATTAGTATTCTAATTATACTATATAACTATAATTTTATCAATATATATTTTTGCAAACAAAAAAGGCTGCCAAAAGACAGCCTTTCGATAATTAATTTACTTTCTCTTGATACCCTTCTTCTCCATAAGATATTCGTCAGAAGCAGGATATGTGTTCGTGTATGTGATTGTGAGCGTAGCACTCTTGTCCTTGATAACTGCGATTGATGCGTGAGTTACCATAACTGTGGTTTCCATCTTGTATTCGCCTTCAAGGATTTCCTTTGACTTAGCGTCAACCTTAACTGTTACAGTACCGCCCTTGTAAAGTACGCGTACGTTTTCTTCTGCTGTGCCCTGTGTGAAGGATACTGCGTCGATGTCAGATACAACGCCGCTGATGTCGCCGAGAACCTCGAAGAAGCGTCCCTGTGAGTCGTCGCCACGCATACTCATCTCTGCCATCTTAGGCTGAATAACGAGTGTGATTGTACCGTCGCCGTTGTCAGTAACGTTTGCTGCAAGAATATCATCAGCCGTAACTGCAGAAGTTCTGAAGTCGTGGTCAGCCTTCTTGTGCTCATCCTCGCTGTTGTTGTCGAGGTCAGGGTTTCTGTTGTAGCAAGGTACAAGACCGTAGGTGTTAGGCTTGAACATACCGTCAACGATTGAAGGAACGAGCTTGTTAACAACTGCGTTTGCAGAGCCGTCGATAATAACGTCGCCGATTTCCATCTTTTCGTCGCCGAGCAGCTTATAGTAAGTGCAGGTGTTGCCGTTTTCGTCATATT
>JAFWKC010000028.1 GCA_017514345.1 Eubacterium sp. | reverse complement strand
TTTTCCGCAATCTTGTTGCTCTTTTTATTGCTTCGGCGGTACTGCTGAAAAATAAGGAAAGAATCAGACCGCACGACGGATGTCTGAAATACCATATTCTGCGTTCAACGACGGGTATTCTCGGCGTATTCGGCAATTTTTATGCAACAACTCATATGTCGCATACGGCTGACGCGGCAATGCTCAACAAAATGTCGCCGTTTTTTACGTTGATATTTTCGGCAATCTTCCTGCGCGAAAAGGTAAAGTTCAATCAGGCGCTTGCTATCATAGGCGCGTTTGTCGGTTCGATGCTTGTTATAAAGCCGACATTTTCAAATACGGAGCTGCTTCCGTCGCTTGCAGGCTTCATCGGTGGACTCGGCGCAGGAGCGGCGTATACTTGTGTTCGCCATATGGGAAACAAGGGCGAAAACAGCCACTTTACGGTATTCTTTTTCTCGGCGTTTTCCGTTGCAGTTACAGCGCCTTATCTGATTTTCTTCTATCAGCCGATGACCTCAAAGCAGTTTGTTTATCTGCTTCTTGTCGGCGTCTGCGCCGCAGGCGGACAGTATGGAATTACAGCCGCTTATACCTTTGCGCCGAGCAGGGAAATCTCCGTTTACGATTATTCAAATATCGTTTTTACTGCGATTGAAGGGTATATCTTCCTCGGTCATCAGATACCCGATATACTGTCGATTGTGGGTTATGTTGTGATATGCTCAATGGCTGTCTGGATGTTTTTCTACAACAAAAAGGAACACTCGCTCAAAAACGCTTAAAATCATCAATATGTTGTTGTAAAGTAAAAATACTTGCATTTTTCTATATATTGTGTTATAATGCATTTTGTAGTTAACTCAAGAGGAGGATTTATATTATGAAATGTCCGTTTTGTTCATTCACAGACAGCAAGGTAATTGACTCTCGTCCAACTGATGAAAACGAGCGTATCCGCCGCAGAAGAGAGTGCCTTCAGTGTGGAAAAAGATTTACTACATACGAAATTATTGAGGACGTTCCGATTATTGTAATCAAGAAGGACAAGTCCCGTGAGGTTTTCGACCGCAACAAGATTTTAAAGGGTATGCTTCGCGCGTGCGAAAAAAGACACGTTACAATCAACGACCTTGAAGCAAAAATCAGCGAGATTGAAACTTCGCTTCAGTCCTCGGTTGACCGCGAGGTTACCTCGGCGCGTATCGGTGAGCTGATTATGGAAAAGCTCAAGGATATCGACGAGGTTGCATACGTTCGTTTTGCTTCTGTTTACAAGGAATTTGACTCGGCAGAGTCCTTCCGCGAGGAGCTCGCAAAGCTTAATGATGAATAGATAAATAATATCCGACTTGTTAAGTAAGACGGATTGTTAATAGCTTATTATAAATCGGTGCTGACCAAAAAATGGTCAGCACCGATTCAGACTGTAGAAAAAGGGCATAACCGCGCCGAATATAGTAAAACTTTACAGTTTCGACTTGTAGGGGGCGACGACATCGGTGCCCCGCTAATTCAACAACCAATCTTTTGAAAAGTGCCGTGAACTCAATGTCCACGGCACTTTTGGCGCTTTTCGTCTTTTGCTCGGGGGCGGTACCATCGTACAGCTCCCACTCGCAAAATACGAAATTCTGCTCCTTTTTCGAAAGCCTGCCAGCGTGTTGATATCGTATTAATAAGGTTTTTCGACACGCTGAATCGGTGCTTACCAAAAAATGGTCAGCACCGATTTGCATTATTTAAATATTTTGTTCGGCGTATTTATCAAGCCAGCAATATAATCAATGGAAACGTTATAAAACTTTGCAAGCTTGACAATTAATTCAAATGGAGGCTCGCGTTTACCTTGTTCATAATTAGTATAGGTCGTTTTG
>JAFWKC010000027.1 GCA_017514345.1 Eubacterium sp. | reverse complement strand
TGATGGGGAGGGAATAATTTGTTGTTTAATATTTACTATATGAACTTTTCAAAAGTTTATGAAATAAAGATGATGTTGAGTAACATTATAAAAACCGAAAGCTCGGTTGAGACGGAGCAAGGCGGTACAGTGGATGCAGAATTACAAGCAAAAATGGGTGCTAAGTTTTTAAAACTATTCACTGCTGATGTTGGTGCGGATGTAAAATCTGGATCATCAGATTCCCAGAAAGTTCTTGAGAGTTTTAAAGTAACAATGACAAAATCACTGATACTCAGCGAGGTTATGGAAAAATGTGAAGTAATATCTTCGTTCTCTGAAGACATATCTGAGGGACAACTTGTAAGAATTGACGATGTTTCTCTATCATTAGAAAACGAAACAGAATTAAGAACAGTTAAAATGTTTTCTAACGGTTCGTTTAAAGGGATGAGGTTGCCTGAAGCAGGTGATTTGGATGTAAACAACCTGTTCAATTCAATGTTTAAAGATTACTCATATAAGCTAAAAGGTGAAATTGACGGAAGCAACGATAAACTCATTGTCAAAATACCTCTTACATTTGAAAACGAATTTGAAAACCTTTATAGCGTAGATGATCTGTTTATCGGTAATGTTTCAATAATAGGAATTTATAAGGGAAAAACTAAAATAAATAGTTTAAAGAACTCCTTTGAGTTTTTTCAAGAACTTGGACAAGATTCTAGTGTTGAATCGGATACAGAAGTACATAACAGCCAATACGAAAAATCTGCAGTTGCAAAAATGAAGAGTGAAAACGATGGAATAGATTATAGCTATATTGATTTGCTAGCTATTGTTCAGGTTGTGCAGCCAAAAGCAGAAACACATAAATCTAAAAAGGAAGCAAGAGAGAAAAACAAAAAGTGAAAAAAATACTATTTTATAACAGAAATCAGTTCTTTAATTTTAAGCAACAGCAGCTTTCAAAAGGCGCTAAATTGTTTAGTATATCTCAACTACTTTCACCTGAAAGAATAAAGGAACTCGAAGATGGAACAGAATACTACATCGATTTGTCAGCATTAGCGGGATTCATAAAAGACAATGACACGCAAATGCTTAATTTTGAACAGTTGTTCAATGGCTTTAATGACAATATTACTTTTATTTGCGATAAGATTTACGAAAACGATATTAAATACTTGTTTAGATATGTTTTTGATGATTTTTCAAATATTGATGTTGAAGCTGATGAAACCATATCTGAACAAGAAGGCAAAGCTGTTATTGAGCCAAAAAATGTAAAGAAAATCACAGATTTGAATGAAACTGAACTTGAAGCATTTTATAATTCGTTCAATTCAAGGTTATATGGTCACGAAAGATTTAAAGAGGAGTTCAAAGAAATCGTTGAGTCTTTTCGTGTGTTTAATAAGATAGGTGAACATAAAATACTCTCATTATTTTTAATGGGGGATTCTGGTGTTGGCAAAACTGAAGTAGCCCGTTCAATACATAAAGCTTTAGGCAGTAAATCAAAATTAGCAAAAGTTAATTTTGGTAATTATAGCAGCCACGACGCTTTAAACAGTTTAATTGGTAGTCCGCTTGGTTATATTGGCAGTGATGGTGGTGAACTTGTTAAGAGAATGAGCGAAACCGATGTTGGATTGATTCTCATTGATGAGTTTGAAAAAGCCGACAATGCTGTTTTCAATTATTTCCTTGATGTGCTTGAAAACGGAAAAATTGTAAATTCCCAGGCAGAGGAGTATGATGTAAATGGGTATATAATTGTTTTTACTTCTAATATTAGTAAAGAAGATTTTAAGCGAAAAATATCTCCTGAACTACGGTCTCGATTTGACTATAAAGGAATGTTTAACCTTCTTACAGAGGAAGACAAATTAAAATTTGTTCATTATAGGGTTAATCAGATTGTGGATAAGTATAAAGAGTGTGTTTCTGATAACTTGCCCGAAAAAATTCACGATGAAGTTGTCAGTGCTATTGACGTAAAAGAGTATAAAAACATGCGCGATTTAAACAAAAAAATAAAAGATACTTTTGTTGAAAAAATTAAAAATGCTAGTTGAATAAATAATGATTTCAAGATATAATACATTTTGAAAGTAATGGCAACAATATGGCAACAGAAAATTTTGCAGCCTATGTGTTTAGGATAATGCAAATAATCAGGATAACTGAAGCAATATTACCCTTACAAAAATGTTAAGGTTTTAAGCTTCAGAATAGAATGGGAATAAATGGACAATACTTTTGACAGAATTTATGATGTTGTGCGACGGATACCTTACGGCAAGGTTGCAACCTATGGGCAGGTTGCACTGCTTGCAGGCAATCCGCGGTGGAGCAGAGTTGTCGGCTATGCTTTGCATGTCAATCCCGAACCTGACAGCATACCGTGCTTTCGCGTTGTAAATCGCTTCGGCGAACCATCCTCAGCCTTTGCCTTCGGCGGAAAAAACATGCAAATATTACTGCTTGAAAACGAAGGTGTGGAGTTCACCGACGGTAGAGTTGATTTGTCAAAACACCTTTGGAACGGAGAATAGAAACAAACGTTAAAAACCGACACTCTCAAAAAATGAGAGTGTCGGTTTTTAATTAATAATTTATCTTTAAAAATTCTTGTGACATTTTGTTTTTAAAAAATCTTTTATTTCTGGAGTTCCGTCATAAGCAATAAGTTTCAATCTTGCTTGGAAATCTGCTTTTTCTCTGAGCAATTCCAGTATTTTTTCAAAATTATTTTCCATAACGATCTCCTTAGGGAACATTTATATGATAATTATTAACAGAAAAGCTTACAGCCTTCCCGTTTTGGGAAGGCTGTTGTGTTGTGCTTATTTAATTTTGTATGTGCCTTTTTTAATCTTGTAGGTTGTCTTTTTGTTAGGACCTACGCCGAACGGATAATTGCCGCTGTTGTTGCTTGACCAAGCAAAATATCCTTTAACCTTAATGCCTTTAACCTTCTTTGCGTTATATGAAGTAACCTTGAACTTGTAGGTCTTCTTGTTGCCCTTTGCGTAGTATTCAGCGCCGCCGAGCTTAAGTCTTAAGCCCTTTGCAGCCTTAGGCACGTTTTTAACCTTTACGGTAATAGTATAAGTAGCAGTCTTAAGCTTTTGCGTCTTGCGCCATGTAGGACTGCTTCCGCTGTGATATTCCCAGTGAGCTGGAATTGTTTTTTTGCCGTACTTAATCTTTGAAACCTTAACCGAGGTTACTTTCGGCTTCTGGTTAATAACAGTTGTTAAGCTGAATGAGCCGCCTGCTGTATCAACATCATATTTGTACTGGCCTGTTTCAAGGTTTTTATAGTAAACCTTGCAAAGAGCCTGAAATTCATATGTTGTGCCTGCTTTAAGACCTGTAATATTAATTCCTGTGTTCTTATCAAAGGATTTTTCATTCCAGTTGCTTGCGCCCTTTGCTCTGTATTTAATAATAGACTCATAACCGTAGTTGCCGAGATAAATTGAATTCTTGCTTACGGAAATAGCGTTTGCATTGATTTTGTAATCAGGCTTAACGTAATATGAAAGATAGTAGTTATCCTCAAGATTTACTTCAGTAATGCTGCCGCTATTTTTTGGATAAACGTCACGCTTTGACTGAATTCCTGCAAAATACGGATTGGACGAATAAATCGGGAATGCGTCCTTTTCGTTCTTTGTTACCCTGATATTTACAAACTGCGTTCCGCCTGCTGCACAGGAGGTGTCAAACGGGTCAACTTTTGACGTGTCAACAGTAAACTGCATTTTCTGATCAGGAGAGAATTCCTTTGAATCGGTATTTGTAACAGCTTTGATGTGATAGCCATTCCATCCGCCGTTTACCTTAGTATACTTCTCGGGGATTTTGCTGTTGAAGGTCATATTAAAGGTTACGATGCTTCCGCTTACTCCCGTTGCAGTTGCAGTAAGTGTGTAAAGCTTACAATCCCATACAGCCTTTGTGCCTGTTACAATCCTGTAGCCGTCATAATTTGCAGTTGTTTTTTTGTAAGTCGGGTCAGCCAATCCAGCTAAAAGCAGATTTGCATAATAGTCCTCTGGAGTTTCTCCTTCAGGTACGTTAGGATCGCCAGGCTCTGTTGATTTTGCCTTTATTTTTACGGAAACAGTTGCGAGTGCTTCTCGTTTTGAATCACTCAAGCCATACTGTACGCCTAAATAAATTGTCTTGCCATAATCGGCGTCAACGCACTTGTACGTATACGTTGTAGTCGTGTTTACGCTGTTAAATTTTGTATCTACAAGCTCAAAGTTTTCACCATCATATGACCTTGAAAAATAAAGATTATAACCAGTTGGTATTGTAGTTATATTCTTTGTCCAGGAAAGTTCTACCGTGGTATCACAAAATCCGCCTACAGCATTAGTTACCTTTAATTCTTCCGGAACAGGATTGTCGCCGGCATAAGACGTTATGGGGACAATGCCGATAAGCATTATCACAGCTAAAATGATTGATAATGTTTTTTTCATAATTTTATCTCCTTTTATTATTTATTTAACCTTAACAGTCCTTTTGACCGTTACTTTGTTATACGTTGCTGAGTAAGTAACCTTCTTGCCCTTTTTGAGCTTTCTGAGGGCTTTCTTTTTGATGGTTACCTTTGCGATACCCTTTTTGTTCGTCTTTGCGGTGTACTTTTTGCCGTTAAACTTAAAGGTTACCTTTTTGCCTTTAACAGCCTTGCCGTCTACCTTAACTGTTGCCTGAAGAACGAGCTTCTTTGCATTCTTCTTTACCGTAACTTTTTTAAGAGTAATCTTGGTTTTCGGCTTAGCTGCAGGAGCTGCGGGAGCCTTGTAATCGGGATTTTTTGTGTTGCAGCCGCGGCGGCAGTATTCAGCGTTGTTGCTGAAATCGTGACCGAGCGGAGCAATCGGCTCTGTTGTGTTCTTTTCACCGCAGTAGCATTCAAACTTTCTTGTTCCCGCTTCCGTGCAGGTAGGAGCTTTTATCACCGTGCTGACAATATTATGTGTCTTGTTCCACTTGCGGCTTGTGCCTTCAATAATTTGTTTTACTATCTCCTCCTGCTTACAGCTTGCAGTAACGGTAAATTCATCGTTTGTACCGTCAAACGCAAACTCTGCAATTGTGGTCAGGCTGTCGGGAATTACAACATTTGTTAATTTATCACAAGAAATAAAAGCATCATCCTCGATTGTTGTAATGCTGTTTCCGAGCGTCACCGTCGACAAGCTTTCGCAATCAAAAAAAGTATCTGACGGAAGTATTGTTACACCGTTTCCTATCGTTGCGCTTTTCAAGCCTAAGCAGGAACAGAAAACATTGTGACCAAGAATTGTAACGCTGTCGGGAATTGTTGCGCTTGTTAATCCGGCACAGCCGTTAAAAGCGTTTGCGTTAATATTAACAACAGTATTCGGTATTTTAATTTCAGTTAAATCGATACAATTTTGAAAGGCACTTTCAGCAATTGTTCTTGTTCCGTTTTTGATACTGAAGACGCCTTGTGCGGCAGTATCGTCAACCGCAAGCAGCACATTACCGTTATATAAAGCGTTGCCGTCCCAGTTTGCAGAATTGTTATAATAAGCCGTGTATTTAAATGTATCGTTGCATATTACTGTCACATTATCGGGAACAACAATATTATCCAGATTCTCACAATTATAAAATGCCAATGAGCCGATAGTTTTCAATCCTTTTCCAAAGGATACGCTTGTGAGGCTTTTACAATCCCTGAACGCACAGTCATCAATTTTTTCAACACTATCGGGTACTATTAAGCTTGTAATACCTGTTTTGTTAAAAGAATAAAAACCGATATAGGTTAAGCCTTTTCCTAATTCTAAATTCGTCAAGCCATTACAATCATAAAAGGCATAATTGCCGATACTTGTAATACTGTCGGGGATTGTAACGCTTGTCAAACTATTACATTTATTAAAGGCATTTTCGCCGATACTTGTTATACTGTTGGGAATTGTAATGCTTGTCAAGCCATTACAACCATAAAAGACATTTTCACCGATACTTGTTATATTACCGTCAAAAACAACAGATTTAATACTTGTATCATTAATAAAAGGTGATTTGTTTAAGTTGCCGTAATTGGTCATATCGCCGCTGCCGCTGATAGTAACTGTACCTGTAGCCAAATCAATAACATAGGCAAGGCTGTCACCGCAACTGCCTGATAAGGGACGGTTATACTCCTTTGTAGCGTCCTTAACAGCTTTATTATTCTGTTCACTGATTATTATATTATTCCAATCAGTATCTGCTCCGCCATAATAAACAGTCGACAAGCCTGAGCAAGCCTGAAATGCGTCAATACCTATTTGGGTTACGGATTTCGGAATTCCTATGCTTATTAATCCTGCGAACGCAAAGGTTTGATAATTAATACCCGATACGCCCTCGGGAATAACTATGCTCTTCAAAGAGGAGCAAACAGAAAACGCTCCATCTCCTATTCTTGTAACACCTACGGGAATTGTTACATTGGTCAGATTGCTACAGGCGGAAAATGCATAATCACCAATGCTCGTTACGCCATGTTTAATAACAACCGACTTAATATCCGTATCACTATTAAACGGTGATTTGTTTGAGGTGCCATCATAATTGGTCATATCACCGCTGCCGCTGATAGTAAGCTCACCTGTTTCGGAATTGAAAGCGTACGATACATTTTCGCCGCATTTTCCGCTTGAGTCAAGCGCGTGCGCCGTAAACGGCGTCGCCGCCAAGGTGGACATTATCAAAAGCAGTGATAATATTACGGACAATGCTTTTTTCATAAAATCATCCTTTCTTTTTCGTCAGTCAAAAATCAAATAAAATAACTCAGTATTATTATAATATATAGCTTTTAATATTACATCAGCCAAAAGTATGATTTTTCAAAAATAAAACGGATGAAATAAACATCCGTTTTGATTATCCTTTTTTGCTTTTTATAACAATTCCGAGGCTTCGCGCTTCCGACACAAGCTCGGTGCGCGTTTTGAAGCCCGTTTTTTCCATAAGGTGCTGAATATGGCTTTTTACCGTTGCAACAGAAACGTGAAGCCGCTCGGCAATAGCCGCGTTGGTATCACCCGTTGTAAGCTCCTTGAGTATGTCAAGCTCGCGCTCGGTAAATTCGTGATTTGTTGTGTTGCCGATGTGTATAAGAGGCGTTTCATCGGGGTATATGCTTTCGCCCGCCATAGTGCGCTCCATAACCTCAAGTATTCTGTCCTTCTGACCGTCCTTGTACCAGAAGGACTCAACGCCGATTTTCCTTGCGCGCTCAAGCCACGAATATTCGGGCATTGAGGTAACGATAATTATTTTTGTGTCGGGAAATTCCCGTTTTATCTCCTCCGCGGCGTCAAGTCCGCTGTGACCGAGCTCCGTCAAAACATCCATAAGTATCAAATCGACCTTGTTGTTTTTGCAAACCGAAAGCGCGGCGGACGCATTTGTCACAGACAAAAGAAGATTAAAGCTGTCGTTTGAATTAATATATATTTCAAAAAGCTCGCGCGGCATATCCTGGTCTTCTACTATCAACACGTTGTAAGCCGTTGCAATCGCCCCCTTTTTCTAATAATCAAACTGCAAAATCAGCGTAAAGCTTTCGCCGATTTCTGTAAAGATTTCTGCGCCCTGCTTTTTTGCAAGCAGCGCAATATTTGCAAGTCCGCCCTCAAAGCTGACCTCGCCGTCAGGCATTTTTCCGTCGTTTGTAAAGCGGCAAAGCATATTGCCGCCCTGTTGCTCAATGGATATTTCCAGCTCCTTTGCCTGCGCGTGCTTAACGGCGTTTACAACAGCCTCCTGCGCCACAAAGAAGAACAGCTCCTTTTGCTTGTCGCTGAGCGTTGATGGAAGCTCACCGCGCCAAATCAGCCGTACGCCGAGCGCTTTTGCAAGAGAATCGATGGCTTCGGTCTGCTGCTGATTAGTCTTTTTGTCAGCTTCCATACAAAGCAGCAGAGCGTTCTGCTCCCAAAGCGAAAAGATATCGTCAAGCGCTTTTGTGTCATTCTTATCCGCCGCCACCGTCGAAAGCATAAGTCGGTTCATTTCGTCGTGGATATTCATTTTCGCCTGCAAAATCTCCTGTCGCTGAACGGACTCATCAATGCTCAGATAGTAATTCCAAAGCTCGCCCTTAAGACGCGAAAGCTCAGCCTTGTCCTTTTCAAGCGCCGCCGTTTTTGCGTATTCAGTTGTGATGTCAGACGCAATCATTTCGTAAAGCGGCTCGCCGTCCATCTCTATTTCACGGCTTGCAAAGCGCCAAACCTTTTCGTCAACCGTCATTATGCCGTCATTGACTGCGTTTTGAAAATGGTTGCCGTTGAGAAGCGGCGCGTCGGTAATCGCAAGGCACAGCTCGTTCATACATATATTAGAAAACAGCACTCGCCCGTTGTCGCGCCAGCAGCAGATACCGCACGGCATTTTGTCAAGATAAAGCTTGATTGTACTGGGCGTTATAAAGGTTTTGTCGTACCTGATATTACGCCATAAAAGAAGCGCAGACGCTATAGTCAGCAGAACGAAAGCAGCAATCCAGTAAGCCACTCCAATAGCGCAAAGCGCACTTGTAATTTCAGTAGCCTTTTCGCTCTTTCCGAACAGCGAAAAGTCGAAAATCACCTGCCATAATACATATGCGGGCGCAAACAGAACGAGCGCAAAAGCCATAAAGCTAACGTGCCTTTTAATCGCCGCCAGAACGCCGCTGCCGATATTTGTAAGGCAAAGCAGTAACGCCAACAGCGCAAAAAACGCACGAAGCAGAGGCGACAGCATATCAAACAAAATCATACGGCTTCGCCCCCTTTCGGCAGGGTGAAGCACGCGTAGGTTACGTCGTCCTCCTGCATTATCTGAGTCAGCACACCGACTGCTTTGAGCCGCTTTTCAATTTCTTCTGACAACGGCTCCGTCAGGTTTTCAAGCGTCAGCTTAAACGTCACGTTTTCCTCAGCAGACAGATTGACAAACGCTCCGTGAAGGCTCAGGAAATTAGTTTCGAGCAGCGTTTCGAACGCTTCAAATACTGCAAGCGCCGCGTCAGCGTTTACCGTACAGTCTGCGCTGCTGAAAAACTCACTCGGAATGCCGCAGTAATTCAGATAGCGCAATACCTCCGAAACGGAAAGCGCAAGCTCGCCTGCTTCTATTTCGCCCTGCTCCTGTGACAGAAGCATAAGATTTGCGTATCGCTTTATGTAAGCGCCGAGCAGCGTAATTTTGCTTCGGTATTCCTCCTTCAGCTCAACGTCAGACGAGGTACGCGCTTTTTCCGCAAGGCGTGAAATCGCCTGCGACTGCCGCTGCGTACGCCTTGCTATCGTGTCGTAAACGAGCGTTCGCTGTTCAATTTTCGTCTGCTTTTCCTTCAGCTCACCGCGAAGACGAATTAAATCCGTTTCCTGCGAAAGCTCCTCCTTCGCTTCGGCAAGCTCCTCGTTAAGACGGTCAAGCTCTGTCATATCGTCCTGCCAGAAGCCGAAACCGCCTGGAATTTCCATTTTGTGCAAAGCTGTATGCTCGCCTATGCGCGCGCCGCTTTGCATAGCAAACTGTGCCTTTGTCAAGGGCTTTGCCGAATATGACGAATAAACGGGCGTTCCCTTTTTATCAGTAATCTGAGCCGAAATTGAAAACTTCTGAAACAGCTTTCCGTAATCAGTATTTGTCGGAATAAGACCGAGCTGAATACAGCACTCAAGCACGACTGCCACAGTGAAAATCAGCGCTTCGGGGAACTCAACAATATTCGTGCCGTTAATTTTCGGCATTTTATCTGTGATTAACAGCACGTTCATCAAAACGCCTATTGCAAACGGTATCAGTATAATCCACGCGTTCTTTTTTGACGATGTAATTCGACATTTTATTATTAGCGTAACAATCGCCGCAAAGTACAAGGCGTACTGCCAAACAGTTACAACGTAAAACAGCCAGCCGTAGGAATAGTCGTTATCCCAATTCAGATAATCAGGCTGAAAAACGAAAACGAGCTGATGCAAGTCGTTAGTCAGAACTACGGCGATAAGAACAGCCGTTACGGCAAATATGGAATACCAGCCTTTAGAAAGCCGAAAATCCTTTTTCGGCGCAACCAACAGCGATATGTAAAATAAAAACAGCGGCAACAGCAGCATAGGCACGTAATAGAGATACCACACGTGCCTTGCGAGTATGCCTATTTCGGCAAACACGCTGTACTTTACTCCGCGAAGCAGTATCAGCATTAGGCACAGCCACGAAAGCGATTTCATCATAACCGAAAGACTGCCCGTCCGCGACACGCGGTGAGAATAATAGAGGATAAGGCAGACGCAAAGCGTCAACAGATAAATTGCAGAAACGTTACGGGTAGGAAAGCTGTCGGGAATAAAATTCGCACACGGGATAATATTAACCGCAAGCAGAATATAGTAAAACGCCATACGACGAAGCGCCGTTTTTACTTCGTTCATTCACAGCCCCCCTTCCCTTTAATTCGTCGCGCTGCAGTATACTTGAATTTTACCATATTATCACTCGCATTTCAACGGTCATAACTGTCGGCAGCTTTGTTTGCAAAAATGCAATACGCGCAAAAAATATCCACTCGCATATCGGGTGGATACTTAAATCAGTTATTATCAGCCGTTGCCCTGCTCTACTTTTGCAATCTCGTCGTTAGACGCTTCCTTAAGTGAATACGTGTCAAACGCCGCTTCTCTCGGCAGCTGTATTTCAATTCTGTCCATTTTCTGCAACAGGCATTCTCCCGTACTCATACTTACCTCAAACACGTGACCGCCGAGCTTTCTGTCCTCGGAAACGAAGTGCATATGCCATCCAGAAGCGTTAATGCCGTCCATATAATCGGGATAATACACGCATACAAGCGTTCCGTCAATATCCTCAAAAGAAAAGTCCTTCTGAGTTTTTGAAAGGATGTCTTTGAGTGAAATGTGCTGTGAGCGATACGGCGCTCCAGCGCGCGCGTGAACAGACTCAAACCGTCCGTCGATGCGAGCAATATGAATACTGTTAAGTCCGAAATCCTCTTCGATTTTCAGAGTCAGCGCAGTTTTTATAGCTTCAATATCCGACATTTCACCCATATCAAAGCTAATGCCGTCCTTCACAAAGCCTGCAACAGCAAACGGCACGCCTGCCTTGTCCTCTGTGCGAATAATACTTCCGTCCGTCGTAGCCTGATAGCATACGCCGTCAAGAATAATCATTTCCCCGTCAACATTTTCGAACGTGCCGAGTCCCGTATCGCCGTGCTCGAGTAATTCCTCTACCGTTGCAACAGGTCTTGTATATCCAAGCGCTAACGCCTGCAGTGTGGAAACCTGATATATACCGTTTGATTTCATTAGTGTTCTCCTTAATTATTAATGAATTAATCGTTTGGTGTTTGTCACCATCGTACAAAAGCATTTTACCATAAAACAACATCATATGCAAATCCTGTACATTAAAGATTAAAACAGGGTACCCGGTTGGGTACCCTGTTTTAATAGTCGAGGTGTTCATAACGGATTTATACTTTGTTCCCATCAACAACTATCAATAATGAGTTACGACACAAAGAGCCTACGCTGCTCGAAACAGTCCACCGGACTGTTTCTCTGTCGAGCCGCGACGGCAAGACGCCGCGTTCTCCGCATCGTGCCCTACGGTTCAATCCTGTCACCCCGACCAAATAAAGCAGGTTTTTAACCTGCTTTATTTTTATGCAAATCGCTCTAAATCTGCTTAAACAGGCGTTATACGCAATATGAGAAAATCTGAATGGCTTACTTGGGTTGCCATTAGTTGACTTGAGTTTACCTGAACGCCAACCACTTGTCAACCACTTTGCAAACAGAAACCTCGGCAGCTCGCCGAGGTTTTATATGTGTTAAATATCATTTCTAATCATATCAGCCAGTTTTAAAAATTCTGCGCCTTTTATCAGTGCAATACCCTGCGCTTCATCACCGAGAACGACAAGAGAATCACCGACTTTGATATCAAATGTTTTTCGCGCCTTTGCTGG
>JAFWKC010000026.1 GCA_017514345.1 Eubacterium sp. | reverse complement strand
CTTCGATGTTTTCAACGACGGTCCACGTGTCGTCGACGCGCTTTATAACCGCCATATCAACCGTACCGAGCTTGTCAGAAGGCTCGTAAAAAGTAATCGCTTCGTCGGTCTTGTCCCTGTCGATATCAAAAAAGCTGTAAGCAGTTATGTATTTGCCCCTGCTCGGCGTTTTCAGCGAATAGCCCTGCGCCGCATACTCGTCAAGCGCGTTTTTTACGTCCGCATTATCGCCGAACGGAGATATCGGCGATATCAAATCGTCAATAGATGAGGAAATACGCATACTGCAGCCCGACATCAAAAGCGCCACAGCAAGCAAAACGCAAAGTAATTTTGCTTTTTTCAATTCCTCACCTCCATATATATAAGCAGATAAAGTAATTGTAACATAAAATTAATATAAAATAAATAGTAAATTATAAAAATTACAAAAAATAAACAAAAAAACAGCCTGAAATAATCAGGCTGTAATCAATTTGTACTAATTGTTTCCGAAATAATTGTATTCGTCGTCGTCATTAAGGTCATTATCGTCGGTTGACGAGGGATTTGAATCCGTAAAAACGTCAGAAGCAGGTCTGTATTTGTGAAGCTCAATAACCGGCTCAGTATAGTATTTGCTCATATTGTGTCTGCTCCTTTCTTTGATACAACGATTTTAGCAGATATAGTTTCAAAAATCAACTGCTTTTTTGTTAATTCTTAATTTATTTACAATTTTGGAAAACGCTGCCGAAATCGCAGAAAAAAGGCACCTGAAGCAGGTGCCTTTTGGTGGATTGGAGTAATTTTAAAGACTGCGGATAGAGGAGAAACAATGAAAAGAGAAACTTGTACCGACTCCGTATTTCAGTCTTCCACCGAGGGGTTAAAAACCCAAAAAGGAAAAAATGAGAATCAAACAATCTTATCAATCTTTATCGTTCAACCTAACTATACAGCAGTATATTTAATAAATGATGATATCACAATTAATAATCTAAGAATATTGTAAACAAATTGTAACTATATTATTACTCAGCAGATAAAATCATACTATAGTGCCGCCGCCGATAACGTAATCGCCGTCATACAAAACGACTGCCTGACCGCTCGTTACAGCGCGAACAGGCTCGGGAAATTCAACAATCACGCGGTCCCCTTCACATCGTGCAGTACACGGCACCTCTTTCATATTATACCGCGTTTTTGCCTTGCAGGTTATAGTATCGTCAGGCTTTTCATAAATCCAGTTAAAGTCCTCTGCTTCAAGGCGAGAGCACATCAAATCAGCGTTTGAGCCGAGCGTTACGGTGTTTTTGTCCAAATCCTTGCTGCAAACGTAAACGGGATGACCGACGGCTACGCCGAGTCCTTTACGCTGACCAATCGTATAATTGATAATTCCGCTGTGCGTACCAAGCACGTTTCCGTTTTTGTCAACAAAATCGCCCTTCCTGTAATCGTTTCCCGTATGCTCTCTGATAAACTTTGCGTAATCACCGTCGGGTACGAAGCAGATATCCTGCGAATCGCGCTTTTTAGCGTTAATAAAGCCTTCGCGCTGAGCAATTTCTCTTATCTCTGATTTTGAATATCTGCCGAGCGGAAACATTGTGTGTGCAAGCTGCTCCTGCGTTAATGAATAAAGCACGTAGCTCTGGTCCTTTGTTTCGTCAAGACCTTTTTTCAGGTAAAAGCGACCGTTTTTTTCTTCAACATCGGCATAATGTCCCGTCACAACGTAGTCATAGCCAAGCTCGTACATACGCTGATGAAGCTTTTCAAATTTGAGGTATCTGTTACAGTCGATACAGGGGTTTGGCGTACCGCCCTGCTCATACGTCTTGATGAACTTATTGATTACCTTTTGTTCAAATTCATCCCTGAAGTTAAAGACGTAATAAGGCATACCGAGCCTGCGTGCAACTGCGCGCGCGTCCTCGATATCGTCAAGCGAACAGCAGGTCTTTTCCCTGTCAACGCCGATATCCTCGTTATCATAGAGCTTCATTGTAGCGCCGATGCACTCGAAGCCTTTTTCCTTCATAAAATAAGCGGCGACGCTCGAATCGACACCGCCGCTCATAGCAATAATTGCTTTTTTCATATTTTATCCCAGCTCAATCATCTTATCGATACAACGCTTTGCGCCAAGGCGTGTTTCTTCGTCAAGCTCGATTTCCTCACCGCCTATTCCCTTGCAGCAGTTAAGAACATCGACAAGCGTAGTAACCTTCATATTATGGCAAAGTAAATCCTTAGAAAGCGGATAGAAAAGCTTATCGGGACATTCGTTCTGAAGATGTGTAACGATACTGTTTTCCGTACCGATAATAAATTCCTTTGCGTCGCTCTTCTTTGCATAGTCCATAATTCCCGTCGTCGAGCCGACATAGTCAGCAAGCTCAACAACCTCTGGAACACACTCTGGATGCACAAGAAACAGAGCGTTCGGGTGCGCTTCCTTTGCCTTTTTCACGTCGCGCTCCGACATTTTTGCGTGAGTAGGACAGCCGCCTGAAAGGAGTTTGAATTCCTTTTCGGGAAGCTGCTTTGCAATAAAGGAGCCGAGGTTTTTATCGGGAATAAAGAGTATTTTATCGCTGTCAAGCTGAGAGCAGATTTTAAGCGCAGACGACGAGGTTACGCACACATCGCAAACAGTCTTCAATTCGCTTGTCGTATTAATATACGCAACGACGGTGTAATCGGGATACTGCTCCTTAACCTGGCTGATAAGCTCCTTGTCCATCATTTCTGCCATCGGACAGCCTGCGTCGGCATTAGAAAGAATAACCTTCTTTTCAGGTGACAGGATTTTTACAGTTTCCGCCATAAAGCGAACGCCGCACATAATAACGGTTTTGTTCTGCACCTTTGAAGCAGAAACGGACAAGCCGAAGCTGTCGCCAGTAAAATCGGCAACCTCAAGTATCTCGGGAGTCTGGTAACAATGCGCGAGAATGCAAATATCCTTTTCCTTTTTCAGTTTAAGAATTTCGTTTTGAATATCCTTTATAGCCATAATGTTTCCTCTTTTTACGTAATAACGGGAGGACCTGCGCCCTCCCGTATATAATATATTATTATTGAGAATTAGTCAATCCTTATTCTGCGCAGTGGATTTCCTTTTCCTTAAACTGCTCGGGATCGTACTCAATGCCGTTTCTGTCGTAATAATCCTTAACGGCAGCCTTGATAGCCTCCTCAGCGAGAACTGAGCAGTGAATCTTTACTGGCGGAAGTCCGTCAAGAGCTTCTACAACTGCCTTGTTGGAAAGCTCAATAGCTTCGCTAATCGGCTTACCCTTAATAAGACAGGTAGCCATAGAGCTTGACGCAATTGCCGAAGCGCAACCGAAGGTGTTGAACTTAACGTCAGTAATAACCTGGTTTTCATCAACCTTGAGATATATTTTCATAATATCTCCGCATTTTGCGTTGCCCACCTCGCCGACGCCGTCTGCATCCTCGATTTTGCCGACGTTACGCGGATTTGTGAAATGGTCCATAACCTTGTCTGAATAAAGTGCCATTATTCTACTACCTCGCCTTTCTGTATCTTTTCCCAAACGGGAGAAATTGAGCGCAGATAATCTACGACCTCGTGAATTGATTTGATGATATGCTCAACCTCTTCTTCTGTATTATACTCGCTGAGCGAAATTCTGAGCGAGCCGTGAGCGCTTTCTACTGGAACGCCCATAGCAAGAAGCACGTGCGACGGGTCAAGCGAGCCGCTTGTGCAGGCTGAGCCAGATGAAGCGCAAATGCCCTTCTGGTCAAGAAGGAGGAGCAGACCTTCGCCCTCGATGCCCTCAAAGCACATATTAACCGTACCTGGAAGCCTTCTTTCAAGGTCGCCGTTAACGGTTGCAAGCTCAATATCCTTTACGCCGTCGATAATCTTATCTCTGAGCGCCGAAATATACTTACCGTTTTTGTCAAGATTTGTGCAAGCCTCTTCAAGAGCCGCTGCAAGTCCGACGATACCTGCCATATTTTCCGTGCCTGCGCGTCTGTTTCTCTCCTGCGCGCCGCCGTTAAGGAACACCTGAAGCGGTACACCCTTTCTGCAGTAAAGGAAGCCGACGCCCTTTGGTCCGTGGAACTTGTGTCCCGATACTGACAGCATATCAACGCCGAGCTCATTAACGTCAACCTTGATGTGTCCTGCTGCCTGAACAGCGTCCGTGTGGAACGTTACGCCCTTTTCCTTGCAGACAGCCGCAAGCTCTTTAATCGGCTGAATTGTGCCGACCTCGTTGTTAGCCATCATTATTGTTACAAGCGCCGTGTCGTCGCGAAGCGCCGCTTTTAAGTCCTCGACTCTGACGATGCCTTCTTTGTACACGTCAAGAAGCGTTATCTCGAAGCCCTCTTTTTTGAGCTTTTCAAGGGTGTGAAGGACAGCGTGATGTTCAAACTTTGATGAAATAATATGCTTTTTGCCCTTTTGCGCTCCGTTGTACGCCGCTGATAAAATTGCCTGATTGTCAGCCTCCGTTCCGCAAGAGGTGAAATAAATCTCCCTCGGCTCAGCGCCGATACATTTTGCTACACGCTCACGCGCGTCCTCAAGTATTTCCTTTACAACCTGACCTACGTGATGAAGCGAGGACGGGTTGCCATAGGTTTCGCGGAACATAGGAAGCATAGCGTTATATGCCGCTTCGCTGACCTGTGTCGTAGCCGCGTTATCAACATAAACTGTGTTCATAATACCACCTGTTTTTCTTATTCCTATCATTGTTGTAGGTATTTCGCTATATAATATACATATTATTTCCTACTTTGTCAATAGGAAAATGAAAAAATCTCACAATTGTGAGATTTTAAGCATTTAATATGATAGATTTATTTTATTATCGTCCTCTCGAAAAGGAACGCACGATAAATTTCGCGCCAAGCTCTTCGCAAATCTGGCGTGATTTTTCGATATTTTCGGGGCTGATTACGTCAACGACCGTCATATGAACCTCGTTCCCCTGCTCTACACATTCGCGCGTGAATTTAAGCATCGCGTCAAACGCCTTATTCGGAAAAATGTTCTTCGTGATTTTATCGTACTGCTCGCTGTCGGGACAGTTGAGCGAAACGGAAATCACGTCGATACATTCGCAGATTTCCTTTGCCGTAGGTCTGCCGTTAATCAAATCCGAAAGACCGTTTGTGTTAATTCTCAGCTTAATATCTGGCTTTATGCTCTTAACGTATTTTGCAGTTTTGATAAGGTTTTCAAGCGCGTTTGTCGGCTCGCCGTAGCCGCAGAACACGGCGTATTTTACGTCTGAAAAATCGTAACTGTCAATTGCGCTTTTGATTTCCTCAAACGTCGGCTCCTTATCAAACCATAGCCTTTCAGCGTCGCCAACAGCGTCGCGTTTTTTGCGTATGCAAAACGCGCAGGAGCAGGGACACTTGTTCGTTATATTAAAATACGTTCCGCCTTCAAGCGTGTAAATTATATCTGCCATAATAAATGACCTCTTTAATACTATTGAATATTTATTTTATCCAATATTTTCACTTTGTCAAGTGCAAGTGCGATAATAATGAAAATAACTGCGCTTGCAAGAGCCTGAATCAGATTTCCTGGAATATCAACAAACGCGTAAGCCTTGCTGATTATCAAATCAGCCGCAAAGTATCCTGCAGTATTGATAACGCCTGCAATAACGCTTGCGATAACAGACGGCAACGAAAACAGCTTTGCGCTCTTTTTTCTGACGTAAACGAAAGGAAGCGCCGCAAGCACCTTAACTATTACCGTAGCGGGGGCGTACGCTACGTATCCGCCTGCAACGTCGGCAAAGCCCTCGCCTATCGCGCCTGCAATCATACCCCAGGGAGAGCCCATAATAAGAGTACATAAATAAAGAAGTGAGTCACCCATATGAACATATCCGCTCGCAGCTGGAAATTTTATTGCAAATGTAAGAACGAAAATCATAGCAGAAAATACTGCAGTTGCCGTTATCTTGTGTAGCTTTTTATTCATAAGCTCACCTCCGCTTGCATTTATGATAAGGATAGTATATAATATAACTGACTTCAATAAAATGCACAATATTGATATTTTTTTAAGGTACAGTTATGAAGAAATATATCGAGGTTTACGACTATTATAAAAATCTTATAGTATCAGGACAGTACAAAAAGGGCGACAAGGTTCCGTCAATAAGAGAAAGCTCATCAATTCTGTCAGTCAGCAAGACAACAGTTCAAAGCGCGTATTTTGAGCTTCAGGCAGACGGATATATCATCTCTCAGCCGCAAAGCGGATACTACGTGTCAGACGCAGTTCACACACTACAGGCAGAAGAAGCGGCGGAGCCTGAAAACGAAAAAATCATATATGACCTAAAAAGCGGCGACGCTGACAGCGAAAGCTTTGACCTTGCGCTGTGGCAGAGGTACATAAAAAGCGCGCTACGACAACAGGACAGGCTTTTGTCATACAGCGCGCCGAAGGGTGAGCTTGATTTGCGCGAGGCGCTGTCAGTCTACGTACGCGAAAAGCGAAACGTTGTCGCTTCTCCTAACAGAATAGTTGTCGGCGCGGGCGTGCAGGCACTTCTTGGAATACTGTGTCTGCTTATGAAGGACAGAAGCACCGTTTCCTTCCCCACCGACGGATTTGAGCAGGGCATTTCGCTGTTTAACGGACACGGCTACGACGTTCATATCAGGGATAAGGACGCCGATATTATTTACGTTTCGCCCTCGCATATGACTTCGTACGGCGACGTTATGCCGATAAAAAGACGGCTTGAGCTTGTCAGGTACAGCGAGCAAAACGGAAGCCTTGTAATAGAGGATGATTACGACAGCGACTTTTTGTATCAGTCAAAGCCAACTCCGTCGCTGTTCGCGCTGTCGGGCGCAGGAAACGTCGTATATATGGGCTCGTTTTCTAATGTGCTTATTCCTGGAATAAGGCTCAGCTTTATGGTGCTGACAAGCGAGCTTGCCGAAAGATTTGAAAAAATGCAGAGCTGCTTTGCTCAGACGGCAAGCAAAACGGAGCAAATCGCACTTTGCGGTTATATCCGCGACGGTCATATCGCCGCGCAGACAAGAAAAATCCGCCGTCACTACACGGCGAAAACTAAGCTGCTGTTTGATGAGCTGAAAAAGCAAATGCCGCGCCTTGACACGTCAATATCGGAAAACGGACTTGCAATCAAAATCAAAGCAAAATTCGACGGCGGCAAAGAGGATTTTGAAAATCACGGAATGTCGGTACACGTTTACAGCATTAAGGACGGAGAAATCAGGCTTGCGCTCATCCCCTCTGCGCTCGAAGCAGAGCGGATACCGCAGGCAGTTACGATAATAAAGGAGGTACTTGATTATGCTTGAGCTTGCATCAAAAATCGGACTTGACGCGTCGCTGATTGACAAGTTAACTACCTTAACGGATATTGACGCCGACCTCAGCCGACTTCCGTCAGCAGACGACGTAACGCGCCTTGCGATATGCGTTAAGTATGCAAAGAAAATCACCGAAAAGGAATACAAAAGCAAAGGAATTCCCGATAATATTTTCATCGACACGATGCACGATATCGCCGTGTGGTGCGAAAACAACGGCAACAAAGGCCTAAAAAACTACAGCTGGATTGAACACCATCTGAAATGCGAGCTGTTCAAAATCGGACGGCTTCAGTATCAGATGTACAGGTGCGATAACGACTCGCTCGATTATGACTGTTTGCCCTTTGATTACGGCGAAAATCTGATTTACGTTCACATTCCGCAGGGCGAACGGCTTATATACTCGGAGTGTCTAAAATCACTGATGAATGCAAAGCTGTTTTTCCTCAGCTATTTTTCGGACTTTAAATACAGATACTTTTTCAGCGAGAGCTGGCTGTTATACCGCGAAAACCAGCTCTTTATGGCGGCTGACTCAAACATACTGCAGTTTCAGCTTCTTTTTGATATCGTATACAGCGCGCCAGATGAAGCGCAGGCAATTGAACGGATATTCGGCAAAAAGCGCATACTAAAATCACTTTATCCAGAGAACACCTCGCTTCAAAGACGCGCAAAAAGGTATATGAAAAGGGGCGGAAAGCTCGGTATCGGCATTGGAATTATCGATAAAAACGATATTTCTGTGTAATTAGTGTACCATTTTTAGGACTGAGTGCTTAAGGGGTATTGAACAAGCGTACCACTTGGGTTAAACTGTGCTTGTAAGGAAAAACACAGTTAATTCAAGGAGGTAAAAGTATGAAAAAAATACTCAAAGGCATTCTCTTATCGGTATCAGCGCTTGCAGTAGGCTACTTTGCAATCGCGCTCCCCTTCAATCTTTTCAACACTCTCAGCGACAGAATGATGGAAATAATCTTTATGTCGGAGCTCATTATTTATCTGATTATCGGTGCAATATTTCTTGTCGCAGGCGAAAAGAAAAAGCAGGAAAGAATAAAGGCGGAAGAACGCCACGTCGCACGCCGCGAAAAGATAGCGCAGGTACAGCGCGATTGGTACGACCTCGCAGCATAAACGTACTGCTTTTATCCACCCGGGAATCTCCTCTCAACTAACGAACAGTCCACTGGACTGTTCTCCCAAATTTACCCAGCAGCAAGCTGCACGGTAAATTTGGAGTTCGTTTCGATTCCCGTGTAGCAAAAAACAAAGCAATCCAAACGGATTGCTTTGTTTTTTGGTGATCCACCCGGGAATCGAACCCGGGACACCTTGATTAAAAGTCAAGTGCTCTGCCGCCTGAGCTAGTGGATCGTATTTATTTGTATCTCAAGACTTCGCATATTATATCATACAAGCATATTAAAATCAAGTATAATTTTAAAAAATTACGAATTTTAAATCGCAAGCATAACCATCGTCAAATCGGTGGTTATGTTTACTGAAAAAGTCATTTAACTGTTACTTTTATTTTCTTAAACACGCCGTTTTGAGCGTACGCGTAAATATTGCAATCACCCTTGCCCTTTGCTTTGATTACGCCCTTTTTCGTTACTGTTGCAACGCCTGTATTTGATGAGTAATAGCGAATGGGCTTATGCGAAGCGAGCTTCTGCTTTTTATTAGCTTTGACTGCGCTTGCTTTGAACTTAAAGCTCTTACCCTTCTTTAATTTCAGGTTTGATTTATTGAGCTTGACCGTCTTTGCGTTACCGTTTTTGCCGCCTGCCGTTGCAATATGCAAGGTAGTTGAACACGTCACAAGGCTGTCATTACTGTCGAATGCAAGAACGACCAGCTTGTAATATGTGTTCTTCTTCAGCTTTTTATAAGTAAAAGTATTCGACGAGGTTGTACCAAGCTTCTTATACTTATTGCCTTTGCCGCACTTCGCGCCGTACACAACGTATTTCTTTGCTTTTTGCGGCTTGCTCCAGCTAATCTTAATACTGCTTTTCGTAGCCTTCGACTGCTTTGCACGAAGCAGATAAAAGCTTGCGTACGACAAATCATTATCGTCCGTCAGCGACGTAACGTACTTATCTGCAAGGGCTGAGCTTGCACCGACGTTAAGGTTCTTCATCATCATTTTTGACAACGTATCAGTAAGCGATGATACGCCAAAAGGTACGCCGTCATTGTAATCAACAGACTTGAACCTTGCAACGAGCGTTACGTTCTTTGCGGCGGTAAACGTATACGATGCGCCTGCGTTTGTAACGCGCTTTCCGTTTTCGTACCAGCCGTCAAACGAATAGCCAATATTTGCTACTGCTTTAACAGTCACAGGAAGACCTAAGCCGTACTTTCCTTCGCCGTAAACGGTGCCGTTGCCGTCAGAAGAAACGTTGACCGTATACATAGAACTGTATTTAGCAATAATATCAGTTTCTGAATTGATAATGTACTCTTTATTCGCAATCATCTTTTCATCATATTCGTTGTTTTTGATGAAAAAGCCCTCAAAATAATCCGTTTCTTCGCTTGCTTTTTTGAAATCAGCGTCTGCAAGTGAAAAAGGCTTACCTTTGCCAACACTCTCATCGGTTCTTCTTTCAATCTCAACACCGTTTAAGAGCTTAATCATATTTAAAGGATATGTGCTTTCTAATATGAAGCTTGCGATTAGCCTTCTGTCGTCCTCTGCAGTAAAGGTATATGTTTCACCTGCGCCGACAATTCTATTTCCGTTTTCGCACCAATTTTCAAAAACGTATCCCTCGTTCGGAGAAGCCGTCAGCGTAACGCTCTGTCCTTTGCCGTATCTGCCGCTGCCTACAACCGTGCCGTTACCGCCAGAAGCGGCAGTAATTGCACAAGGCGTAAGCGTTTTAAGCAATATATCAGTATCAGATTTAATAATGTAGTTTTTGCCATTAACAAGTGCTTCGTTGTATTCGTTGTTAATAATTAACACTTCATCAATAACATCATCAGCTTGATTGTAGCTGTTAATAACACTTTCGCTGAAGGACACTTCTGTATTATCGTTTACCGTATTAATCTGCTCCCTGCTGATTTCCTCGCCGTCCTTAAAGATTACAAGAAATATGCTGTGCTGACCGTTTGCAAAAACAGAAATCGGAGAAACACAGCTCAATATAAGTATAAGTGAGCAAATCAGACACAATAGCTTCTTCATACAATTTCTCCAAATTATAATGTATTTATATTATAAAATACATATCCTTTTAAGTCAACTTATATTAAACATATCAAAAAGCAGAATCCTCTGAGCTAAAAAAATATAGGCAACGGAAATCCGTTGCCTTTGTGATTATTGTTCGCTGAAGTCTGTGTCCATAATTGCCTGAATTTCAAAATCGGGGAAAGCCTTCTGCACTTCGGCATATGCCGAGCTGAATGCCTCCTGACGGCTTGGCGCGTCAAAGCTGACGACTAAATCGAAGCGCATTTTCTTTGCTTCAAAATCGATGTAAAAGCCGTGCAGCTGCAATATATAATCCTGATTAAGCACAATGCTCTTAACCTTTTCTCTGGCGGCAGCAGCTTCGGGATTTTTGGTATTTAATGAATAAACGCCGACTGCTGTCAAAATAACGTTGTGCTTCATATACACGTCCTCAGTTACCCTTCGGATAAGCTGGTCCAGCTCGTCTGCAGAAAGCGTGTCAGGCACCTCGATGTGTACTGAGCCGTGGAAGGCGTCGGGGCCGTAGTTGTGAAGCACCAAATCGTATGCGCCTGAAATCTCAGGTTGTGCTGTGACGGTGCTTTTAATTGCCTTTGCCATATCTGTGTCGGCGCGCTCGCCGAGGATTTTTGACAACGTTTCGCGCAGCATATCTATTCCCGATTTTATAATAACGAGCGCGATAACCGCACCGAGATATGCTTCAAGCGAGATGTTGAACATAAGGTAAATTCCCGCTGCAACAAGCGTTGACGCTGAAATAACGGAATCAAGCGTTGCGTCCGCGCCAGAATTAACCAGCGAATCGGAGTTAACCTTTTTGCCGACGCTTTTTACATACCAGCCGAGCACGATTTTTACAACTACTGCTACGGCAACGATAATCAGCGAAGCCGCTGAATAGTCGGGTGTGTCGGGTGTGATGATTTTCTTGACGGATTCAACAAAAGCCGTAACGCCCGCATAAAGCACCAGCACGGATATTATCATCGCGCTTAGATACTCAATTCTGCCGTAGCCGAACGGGTGCTTTTTGTCCGCTTCCTTGCCTGCAAGCTTTGTGCCGACAATCGTAATTACGGAGCTTGCCGCATCAGAAATGTTGTTGACAGCGTCCATCGTGATTGCAACAGAATGAGAAACCGTGCCGACGAACGCCTTGAACGCTGCAAGAAAAACGTTTGCAACGATACCGATTATACTTGTTTTGATTATTTTTTTATCTCTGCTTTCCATTTTGCCTGTGTGTTCCTTTATTGTAAGCATTTTTTAATCAATAAATCCTTTTGCAAATTCAGCTGCCGCTTTGACGTCATCGTCATTCGGTCTGCCCTTATGCACGCCTTTGAATTCGCCCTTGCAGTGAAATTCTTTTTCTTCCATCGGAATTCCGACTTTGTCCGCTTCGGCTTTTACCTTTTTGTAAGTGGAATTAAGCATAGCCGCAGAGCCGAAGTTAACGATTTTTCCAACAAGGCTTTTGTCAAGCGAGCGAATAAAGCTTTTTACCTCGGGGTCAATGCTGAACGCATAGTAGGAGTTGCCGAGAAAGAGAAAATCAACCTGCTCGCTTACTGGCTCGCTGATTGAAAGCGCCTCAACGCCAAGCGCGTCAGCAACACCCTCGGCAAGGCGTTTTGTGTTACCTGTTTTTGTGTAGTATCTTACAGCAAATTTCATTTTTTACCTCCTAAACGTGATATTTGCATTATTTTTTCGCAAGCGCTTTGAATATATCACCGTGCTTGTATTCATCCTCCATCATACCCTTCATTTCGGGGTACTCGTCCTTGACGTACGGGCGGTATCCGTTGCCGCCGAAATATTCGCCCTTTGATACTCCGTAATGCACGAGCTTCTTTGGCATAATTCTGTAGAAAACGCCCAGAAGCTTTGCCTGAGCTTCGTTCGGCTGCAGGTTTTCGCCCGTGTACCTGCTAAGTATTGCCGCGTGGCGTCCCTCGTCCTTAGCCGCTTCAAGATACAGCTCTTTCCACTCGGGATTTTTTGTTATTTCAGCAAATTTGCGATACATCATTACGGCGTTTAATTCGCCCTGCTGAAAGCCTATAAATGCTTTTTTATCCTGTGAATTCATACTAAGTCCTCTCCTGTTAGTTAAGAATTTATATATACACGTTTGTATTTGCCTGATATCTCCGTTTTTGTTTTAATTATCAGCAGAATTAACGATTGCCTCAACCTTATCTCTGTTCATATAAAGCGTGCAGCCGCCGATATGGTCATCAAGCAGCAAGCCTTCCGTTTGCAGAGCCTTAAACAGCGGTGATTTGAGTGCCTCACGCAGAGAGGTGTCCCTTACGTTTATGTCCGAATAAGGCGAAAACGGACAGGGCTCTGCGCCGCCGTGTGAATTGATGTGGAAAAAGCCGCGTCCTGCTGCAACACATCCGCCCGAGCTTTTTTCATCACCTGGAAACGCGATAAACACCATACCTCTTTTCCTGCGCCTTAAGCGTTTGATGGCCTTGTGCATAAACGCCTGCTCCTTTTCCGTCGGCGCAAGGTGCGCGCTGTCGTCAGTTACGGGCACGAATTCAACGAAAATCACAGCCTTACAGCCAAGGTCATAGAGGTTATCAAGAAATTCGTCAGAATAAACCTCGTCAATATTCTCGGTAGTGACTGTAACAGATGCGCCGAAAATCAGTCCTCTGTCCTTAATGCTCTGCATAGCCTCAGTAACCTGACGGTAAACTCCGTTTCCGCGTCTTTCGTCGGTTGTTTTCTCGTCGCCTTCTATGCTGATAATAGGCACGATATTTCTGTTCTCGTCAAGCACGTCAAGATATTTTTCGTGAAGGAATGTGCCGTTTGTAAAAACGGGAAAAAGAATATCCTTGTGCTGTGCAGCCTGCTTAATTACGTCATAGCGCATAAGCGGCTCGCCGCCTGCAAGCAGAATAAAGCTGATGCCGAGTTCATCTGCTTCGGTGAAAATTTTGTTCCACTCGTCAGCGCTCAGCTGGTCTACAGGCTCGCTGTCACAGCAGGCGTTGTTACTGCGCGAATAACAGCCTGCACAGTGCAGATTGCAGGTGCTTGTTATACTTGCAATCAAAAACGGCGGAATATGCTCGCCCTGCTTTTCTGCTGCATAGCGCTTCCTTGACGCTGCCCGCGACGCCTTTGCAAACTGCTTCATAAAAGCATTTTCTTTTTCGTTTTTATTTGTAGCGCGAAGTGAGTCTGTAACTACTCTGACTACTCCGCGAGTCATATACCTTTGAATGTTAAAAGCCATATCGCTTCTCCGTGCTTTTCAATAATATTTTGCAAAATTTAATAGCGTACAACTTAATATACCATATCTCTATAAAAAATGCAATAGTGTTTTGTAAATATTTTACTGATATTTTTATATAATTACAGCTATTAATCTGATAGCTGATGATTGTTGACAAGGTACTTCTTCTTTGCTACAATGCAAGTGAAAACACACGGCATATACAAATTTATGCCCTTGGCGCTATAAAATATGAAAGGAGTACTTGTTATGAATTACCGCGATTTCGGTAAAACTGGTGAAAAGATTTCCGCGCTTGGATTTGGATGTATGAGATTTCCAGAGTATAAGGAAGGAGAAAAGAGCTTTGTTGAGCAGGACAAGGTCGACGAAATGCTCGCCTTTGCTTATGAAAACGGCGTAAACTATTTTGATACAGCGCCGCATTACTGCAACCATAACAGCGAAGCTGCCGTAGGACACGCAGTAAAAGCATTTCGTGACAAAATTCTTATCTCGACAAAATGCCCGATGGACGCCGACCTGACGCCCGACAAATACCGCAGACTGTTAGAGCGGAGCCTTACGCGACTTGAAACGGACCACATTGATTTTTACCATTTCTGGGGCATTAACCGCGATAAATTTGATAACCTGATAATAAAAAACAATCTGCTTGAAACGGCTGCAAGAGCCAAAGAGGAAGGACTTATCCGTCATATTTCTTTTTCCTTCCACGACGACGCAAGAGTCATTAAGCATATTGTTGACACCTCCGAAAAGGAAGGCGTAAAAATGGAATCTATGCTTTGTCAGTACAATCTTCTTGACCGTTCCAACGAGGAGATGATAAAGTACGTTCACGAAAAGGGACTTGGTACCATAGCTATGGGTCCCGTTGGCGGCGGAAGGCTTGCCGCGCCCACAGACCTATATTCAAAGCTCACGGGAAAACCGTCTATTGCTACATACGAATTAGCGTTCAAGTTCTGCCTCGGCAATCCTAATCTTAACTGCGCTCTGTCAGGAATGCAGGATATTGATATGGTACGCAAAAATATCAAGGTAGCTTCCGACAACGCTTCATTTTCTGAAGATGAATGGAAACAGCTCGGAGAGGCAATTGAGGAGATTAAAAAGTTCTCAGAGCTTTACTGCACGGGCTGCAAATACTGCCAGCCCTGTCCCGCTGATATTAATATCCCGCGCATATTTGAGATGTACACATACTACAACGTATACGGCTTAAAGGAGCACGCAAAGCATATGATGCGCGAATATATGAAAAAGGACGGCAAAACCTTTGAAGCGTGCAAGGACTGCGGCTTGTGCGAAAACAAATGTCCGCAGCACCTTAAAATACGCGAAAGCCTTGATATGGTATGCAGGCTTCTTTGCGAATAAACAGATGGCTGTTCAAAGGTCAGGGATAAGGAGCATTGATAATGACTATAAAATTAACTGGAAGAATTGATTCGTCAAACGCTGCTGCATTTGAAAAGAAAATAAATAGGCAAATTGAAAATTACAGCGGCGCCCTTGTTCTTGACGCCGACGAGCTTGAGTATATTTCGAGCGCTGGACTACGCATAATTCTGCACACAAAGAAGGCAAATCCAGAAACGAGCATAATCAACTGCAATTCAGAGGTTTATGAAATCTTTGAAATGACAGGCTTTACAGAAATTATGGACGTTTCAAAGGCGTACAGGAAGCTGTCTGTCGACGGCTGCGAGGTTATCGGCGAGGGCGCAAACGGCATAGTTTACCGCATCAGTCCCGACACCATAATTAAGGTGTACAAGAATCCTGACTCGCTTGAAGAAATTAAAAGCGAACGCGAGCTTGCGCGCAAGGCGTTCGTTATGGGCGTACCGACTGCTATTCCTTATGACGTAGTAAAGGTCGGCGAGCTGTACGGCTCAGTTTTTGAACTGCTTGAAGCAAAATCCTTTGCAAAGCTGATTAACGAAGGCAAAAGCGTTGAGGAGCTTGCAAAACAGAGCGTAGAAATACTGAAAGCTATGCACTCTACAATCCTTGACGACGGCGAGCTTCCGAGGAAAAAAGAAGAAGCTATGAAGTGGCCTGAGTACGACGCGAAGCTACTTCCCGATGATATAGGCTCAAGGCTTATCAGGCTGTTCAGCGAAATTCCAGAAACAAACAATATGCTCCACGGCGACTTTCACGTTAAGAACATCAGACAGCAAAAAGGCGAAAACCTGATAATTGATATGGCGACACTTTCAATGGGGCATCCAGTATTTGAATTAGTCGCAATTTTCGGTGCTTACGTTGGATACAGCTGTATTGATAAGGAGGTCAGCGCTGAATTCCTCGGAATCAGTAGCGAGCAATGCGAGGATTTCTGGAAATGCACCATAAAATATTACTTTGAAGGCGAGGAGCAGAACAAGGTCGACGCCATAGTTAAAATGGTTGAAGCTATGTCCTATGCACAGCTTCTCAGATGGATGTCAATG
>JAFWKC010000025.1 GCA_017514345.1 Eubacterium sp. | reverse complement strand
TTATCTAAACATCCTTTCGGATGTCCAAATCATTTTAATAGCCGATCAGCTCTTCGCTGTCGTCTTCATTACTGTTTGGCTCTATCTCTAGAGCCGGAGTTCAGTTACTCAATTTAAATTTAAATCGGGTTCCTTTTCGTCGTTGTTTAATTTTCAAGGTCCTTGGTGCCATCGCAAAATGGTTGTAAAAAAACACCCGCTAAGAGGAATGGCCCTCTCTCGCGACGGCTTAGCAATAATAACAGATAAGAAATCAAAAGTCAAGAGTTTTTTTGAAATTTTTTTCGCGTTTTCACACCCTGCCGTGTGTTCCCTTTTTTCAAGCATTCAAAATGTTGTTGAAGCGTGTCGTGATGCGTCAAAATGTACACTATATATTGTAAATCTGACAAAAATACAGCTTTGGAGCTATTATATAGTCACAAAGCTGTCGGGAGCTAATTTGCTTATTTTATCTATTTTATTTTTTATATCCTTATATTCTATATGATAATCCATTATATCAACTCCCTCGGAGTCGTAGTAAATAATATCGTGCTTATCGTAGCCGAGCGAGGAGGTATTATGATACGCAATCAGGATACATATTATAAACGCCGCTGACGCTAAAGTCAGGATTTTTAACTGCTTCATATTATTACCTTAATTATTAATTACATATTTATCATTGAGCAAATCGCCGAGTGCTTTGCCAAACAGTCGGGCTGAGTAGCACGCCTCGTCGAGCGTGTTTGCGTCCGTGCCGATTTCGAGCAGGAAGGAATTGTGCGTTTCGTACATATTATACTTGCGTTCTGAGAACAGAACGGGACGCATTAGCTCGGGGTAAAGCGAGTTCACCTTTTGCTGAACGGCAAGGTCAAAGCGCAGGTTGTATTCCCAGTCGGGAAAGTTCTTCACCCTGCCCCATTCGCACCCTGCAATAAGCATCATACGAGCCGCCTTCTTGCCGTTAATTTCGGCTGTCGGCTTAACCTTCGTTTTGTTCTTATATGTAATATCGTCGCGGTGCAGGTCGATAGTCACCTCAATCGAGGGATATTCTTCAAGGTATTTTTCGACCGTTTCGCGCGAGGAGTCGTAGCTTTTGTTATAATCCACGTCGTGAATTTTTGTATCGTGAATAACCTTGAAGCCTGCTTTTTCAAGATAACGGGCAAGCTCATCTCCGACCCGCACCACATTTTTGGAATTATCCTTTGAGCGTGAGTCGGAGGATATATAATAACCCGAATCAAGCAGCGTATACGCCTCTGTCGTGTGTGAATGATAGATTAAGATAGTCGGCTTTGCTTTGTCCTTGATTTTCAGATCAGAGCCTTCGCTTAACAGCGATTTAATGTCGGGCTTATAAAAATCCGCGGGAATTTTGCTTTGGATTTTGACGTCCTTATAAGCAATTATCGTTCCCCCGCCCTGATACGCCTCCTCGCTCGTTTTTCCGCGAGCGTTTTTCTTTTTCTGCTTCTTTTCTGCCTCTTTCATAAGCGACTTCACATCAGACGGCGTTTCTGTTATATCACAACCGTCATCGCTATCCTTTGAACCTATTGTATTCATAACCTGCTGCTCGGTTCGGGTATTAGTAGTCTTTTCTTTTTCCTCTGGAATATAAGATGAAATTTTTGACTTGGCGCATTCTGCCAGAAATTCGGGATTTGTGTACTGAACGAGCGCCACGGACGCCGCCGACACCTGCGACGTGAACATAGGAAAAACATTTATGCATATCCCGACAGAGCCGAATATTATTACAGTATTTAAAAACATTATAAGAAGCTGCTTTTTCATAAGGACTCCGTTTCGGAAAAAGTAATTGTGACGGCATCATCCTACAAGAGCGTAAATGTCCTGCGCCGACAGGTTTTGCTGAAGCGTAACGTTAATTCCCATTCCTATCAGCTTTGCGCCCTGCTGAATAATCCTGTCAATTTCACGCGGCGTAACGTACGCGCCGCCGCTGAGCTCGCTGTTAATAGCAGAAACGGACACGACTGTCGGAATACCGACCGACACGACAGGAACGCCGAGCGTGGCGTGTGAAATTTCGTGACGGTGATTGCCGACGCCCGAGCCAGGCGAAATACCGCTGTCCGAGAACTGAACCGTCGTGCCGAGCCGTTCGGCAGAGCTTGCCGCGAGCGCGTCAACGACGATAACGCAGGACGGCTCAATCTGGGCAGAAACGCCCTTGATTATCTCGGCAGTTTCAATTCCCGTATCGCCGAGCACGCCCGTTGCAACAGAAGCGACAGAGGTAATATTATCTGTGCCGAACGCCTTTTTCAAATCATTAATTATATGCCGCGTCGACAAAACATATTCACCCGTTTTCGGTCCGAGCGCGTCGGCAGTAATATTCGTATTGCCGAGCCCTGCAACGAGAACTGACGTAATTTCGCGAGGCATAAGCTTTTTTAATATTTCGGCAAAATCGTCAAGTCTGCCGTCAAAAATATCGGTATCGTTGACAAACGAGCTTACCTCGAGCGTAATATAGCGTCCGACTGGCTTGCCGATAGCTGCGGCGCCTGCTTCGCTGAGCACCTCGACGGTGGTGACGCCGTTTTCCTCTCTGACCGACACTCCGCTCAGGCGCGTTTTGCCCTCTGCTTCGTAGCTTTCGAGCGCTAAATCAGTACGATTTTCCACAAAAATCACCGCATTTGCATTGTTTTTTCAATAAAAGTATACCCAAAAATAAAAAAATGCTTGCATTTTGTTTTAAGTTGTGATAACATTACATACGCATTAAATTAAATGTTCAACCTCAAATATAAGCATTATATTATACTCGCAAAGGAGTGAAACGAAATGGCTAATATCAAATCAGCAAAGAAGAGAGTTAAGGTAAATGCCAAGAAGGCTGCAAATAATAAGGCACGCAACTCTGCTCTCAAGACAGCAATCAAGAAGGCTAACGTAGCTATCGAAACTAACGCTGACGATAAGGACGCTCTTGTAAAGGACGCAGTTAAGAAGATTGACCAGGCTGCAAGCAAGAACCTTATCCACAAGAACTGTGCTGCAAGAAAGAAGAGCAATCTTGCAAACAAGCTCAACAAAGCGTAAACTTAGTATTATAAAACAAGCGACTGATTAGGTCGCTTGTTTTTTTGTCGGTTTTTATTAATTAGTTCAAAAAAATAATCATAATATACATTTGACTTGACATTATTTAGATTTAGGATATAATAGAAGTGATATAAGAATATTTGTGGAGGTATTACAATGACTTTTAAGAAGATTTGCAAAATTATTGCTGTTATAGCTGCGCTTTGCGCTCTTGCTGCAGCTGCATACTATGCAGTTAAAAAGCTCACCGACAAAGACGAGCCTGAATATTTTGACGACAATGATTTCTTTGAGTGCGACAACGACCTCGAAATCGTAGAGGTTGAAGACGAGCCAGAAGTTATTGAGGAGCCGAAGGAAGAGAAAAAGGCTGCTCCGAAGAAGAAGGCTACACCGAAGAAAAAGGCTGAATAATCGCCAAAAAAGTGATTAATGGGAGGGCTCATTGTCCCTCCCTGCAATTTTTTAACTTGGAGTGATTAATATGTACAAATGCGGACTTGTACTTGAAGGCGGCGGCTCGCGCGGAATATATACCGCTGGCGTGCTTGACGCGTTTATGGAAAATGGAATTGAATTTCCGTACGTTATCGGCGTTTCGATGGGAAGCTGCTGCGGCGCTTCGTTCCTCGGAAAAAACATCAAACGTCAGCACGACGTAATTCTTTTTTCAGCGCAGGATAAAAGGTATATGAGCTTTACAAACCTGCGAAAAAGAGGCGAATACTGCAACTTTGACTGGACATTCGGCGAACTGAGCTACGACCTGTTTCCGCTCAATCAGGAGGAATTTGAAAAGTCGGGCTCCGTATACTGCGTAGTTGCAACGAACGCAAAAACAGGCAAGGCTGAATACTTTTATCCAAAAAACCTGCGCGAAGAATGTCCCGAAATAAGAGCATCGTGCAGTATGCCAGGCGTCACAAAGGGTACTGAAATCGGCGGCGAGCTGTATTTTGACGGCGGACTTGCAGATTCAATTCCTGTAAAAAGAGCGCTCGAGGACGGATGTGAAAAGGCTGTCGTAATCCTCACGCAGTACAAGGGATATGTAAAGCCCATTACAAACAGAAATTTCAAAAAGCCGTTTGCAAACACCTATCCGCTGATAGGCGACGCGATTATCAACAGGAGCATCGTTTATAACAATCAGCTTGAGGATATCCGCAAGCTTGAAGCAGAGGGCAGAATTCTTGTAATTCAGCCGCTTGCCGACCTCAGATGCAACGCGCTTGAAAAAAGCCCCGAAAAGCTCGAGGCAATATATCAGCTCGGCTACACGCAGGGCGTAAAAAACATAGAAAAAGTGAGAGATTTTATCAAATAAATCTCTCACTTTTATTGTCCGAACGTATGCGAGTAAAAAAGCTCGCTTCTTTTTAGTATTTCCTGAGCTGTTCCTCGTCGAATACAGAAAGGAACTCGTCGTACGTACCCTTACGGTCAATCATTGTGTTGCCGCTCACTTCAATAATTCTGTCGGCAACCGTCTGCACGAACTGGTGGTCGTGCGAGGTGAAAAGCACCGTTTCGGGATAACGGATAAGGCCGTTATTGAGCGCCGTAATTGACTCGAGGTCAAGGTGGTTGGTCGGCTCATCAAGAATAAGCACGTTAGCGCCCGAAAGCATCATTTTGCAAAGCATACATCTTACGCGCTCGCCACCCGAAAGAACGTTTGCCATTTTGAGCGCCTCGTCGCCGCTGAAAAGCATTCTGCCGAGCCAGCCGCGGATATCAGCCTCGAGCTGCTCTGTCGAATACTGACGAAGCCAGTCAACGAGGTTAAGCTCAACGCCGTCAAAATATTCGCTGTTGTCGGACGGGAAGTAGCTCTGTGAGGTTGTAACGCCCCACTTGTATGAGCCCTCGTCAGGCTCCAGCTCACCCATAATGATTTTGAAAAGCGTAGTTTTTGCAACAACATCCGAGCCGACAAAAGCAACCTTTTCACGCGGGTGAATAACGAACGAAATATCATCAAGCACCTTGCGGTCGCCGATAGTTTTTGTAAGGTGGTCAACGCGAAGCAGGTCGTTTCCGCATTCCCTGTCGGGCTTGAAGTCGACGTACGGAAAACGGCGGGAGGAAACGGGCATTTCAATCATTTCGAGTGCGTCAAGCTGCTTCTTTCTGCTCGTTGCCTGCTTGCTCTTTGCAGCGTTCGCAGAAAAGCGGTTGATGAAATCCTGAAGCTCTTTAATTTTCTGCTCGTTCTTCTTGTTCTGGTCGCGTGCCTGACGCTGACGCATCTGGGTATATTCAAACCAGAAGTCGTAGTTACCCGTATAAAGCGTAATCTTGCCGTAGTCAACGTCGCATATGTGTGTGCATACCTTGTTGAGGAAGTGACGGTCATGCGATACAACGATAACTGTGTTCG
>JAFWKC010000024.1 GCA_017514345.1 Eubacterium sp. | reverse complement strand
TGCCAAACCGTTACCTATTATACTTGGAGGTTTTTTCTTCGCCAAGACTCTCGGCTTGCTTTTGCTCGCCGTTTTTATTTTTACTAAAGCTTTTTTATTCCCCTGGTAAAACCAGGGGTTGTCTTCTTTGCTAAAGACCAATAAAAAAAGCACAAACCACGAAAACGGTTTGTGCTTTTGTGGCGTCCCAGAAGGGAGTCTCTTCTCAACTATCGAACAGTCCACTGGACTGTTCTCCCAATCACGGCACTTAACGCGCCGTTCTTGGAGTTCGTTTCGACTCCCCAATATGCAAAACGACACCTACCCCCTTGGGTAGGTGTTGTTTTGGCGTCCCAGAAGGGAGTCGAACCCCCGACCTTTCGCTTAGGAGGCGAACGCTCTATCCAACTGAGCTACTGAGACATCGCTTAACTATTATATATATTAAAGCTGTATTTGTCAAACACAAATGAATAAATACTGATTACTTATCACAAACTATTACTACTAATTAGCAAAGGTGGTAATGATATGCAACACAATACAGGCAAGGACGGCGACACGGTAAAGCTGCTTCGCGAATGCGACGCAGGAATCAAAATGGGCGTTGATTCGATTGAGGACGTGCTTGACGACGTACACGACGAAAGCTTCAAAAAGGCGCTCAGCGAGTGCAAGCGACAGCACGAAAAGCTCGGAATTGAGGTCGGCGAGCTGCTTGACGTTCATTCTGACGAGGGCAAAAACCCTAACCCGATTGCAAAAAGTATGAGCTGGATTAAGACGGAGGCAAAAATGATGGCTGACCCGAGCGACGCCACAATCGCCGATTTGATGACCGACGGGTGCAATATGGGCGTTAAGTCGCTGTCGCGCTACTTCAATCAATACAAAAGCGCTGACGAAAAGTCAAGACGGCTTTGCGAAAGGCTTGTTGACATTGAGCTTCAGCTCACAGACGACATCAGACAGTATCTGTAACACGGTGAGAGGTGTTTTGCCTCTCATTTTTTGCATTTTTTTATTGAAAAATGAATTGCTATTATATATAATAGTATTAATGTTTCAAAGGAGGACTATATTATGAGCATTAAACTCGGAATTTTAGGCTACGGCAATCTCGGCAGAGGCGTTGAGGCTGCTGTTGAAAAGAACGACGATATGGAGCTTGTTGCTGTTTACACTAGAAGAGCTCCCGAAACACTTACGGTAAAGAGCGGCGCGCCCGTCAAGAGCATCAGCGACCTTGAAAGCGGCAACGAGGACATTGACGTGCTTATCATATGCGGCGGCAGCGCAACCGACCTGCCCGAAATGACGCCGAAATTCGCGGCTATGTACAACGTAATCGATTCGTTCGACACGCACGCAAACATTCCCGTTCACTTTGCAAACGTTGACAAGGCTGCAAAGGAAGCAGGCAAAATCGGCATTATCTCCTGTGGCTGGGACCCAGGAATGTTCTCGATTAACAGACTTTATTCAACCTGTATTCTTCCCGACGGCAAGGATTACACCTTCTGGGGCAAGGGCGTTAGCCAGGGACACTCCGACGCAGTAAGACGCATTGAGGGCGTTGTTGACTGCCGTCAGTACACAATCCCCGTTCCTGCAGCTCTTGACAAGGTAAGAAGCGGCTCAGACCCAGAGCTTACAACGCGCGAAAAACACACAAGAGAGTGCTTTGTTGTTGCCGAGGAGGGCGCAGACCTTGCAAGAATTGAAAACGACATCAAGACGATGCCGAACTACTTTGCAGATTACGACACGACAGTACATTTCATCACGGCTGAGGAAATGGCGCGCGACCACAGCGGACTTCCGCACGGCGGCTCGGTAATCTATTCGGGAACAACGAGCGACGGCACAAAGCACGTTATTGAATACAGCCTTAAGCTTGACTCTAACCCAGAGTTCACAGGCTCGGTAATCGTAGCTTATGCAAGAGCGGCTTACAAGATGAACGCTGAGGGCATAAGCGGCGCAAAGACAGTATTTGACATCGCGCCTGCATACCTCAGCTCAAAATCAGGCGACGAGCTCAGAGCACATTATCTGTAAACATCTTAATCTTGCATAAAAACAACGCAACCGTTTTGGTTGCGTTTATTTTTTTCTCGTGTTGTCAGTTAAGCCGAGAATATAATCCGATGACACATTATAAATTTTACATAATTTAATCAAGTGCCGTATAGGTAATTCGTTAGCTCCGCGCTCATATCGAGCATACATTGTTTGAGAAGTACCGAGCATATCGGCTATTTGCTGCTGGGTATAATCATTATCTTCTCGCAAGTCTCTAATGCGTTTAATATATTCCATATAATACCCCCAACAATATTATATGCAGTAAATATATTTACTATTGATTTTAGTAAATATGTTTACTATAATACTGTTGGAGGTGTTGATGATGAAACTTAAAAAACAAAACATAAACAATCAAAAACAAACTATCAAAAGCTTTTTATTTCTTCTGATAAGATTAGGAATATGTATTCTTATAGGTTTTATACTTATGAATGCTGTTTATGCTATTCCTACCGAAAGAATTGAAAAAAACGTTGCTGCATCATCAGATATATTTGAAAAGGAAGGCGCATGGCCGAGCTTCACGGAATTATCATATTGTAACAGCGACAGAGATAATTATACGGACGCATGGATGCTGTTAGAAGCTGCATACAACGGTGAGGGCTCAATTCTTCATAACGCACTTTCAAATTACAGATATGATATTGACGGATTGCTCACGACCGAATCACTTGTACAGCATTATAAGCACTCACAAAGCTTCAATAAGAAAATAATTTACGGACGATATTGGAACGGGTATTTGGTTTATCTAAAACCTTTATTATATTTTTTTAACTTCGGCGCAATCAGAGCTATTAATGTTGCCCTTCAAATCGGACTGACCGTTATTGCTATATATTTGTTAATAAAGAACAAACAGCATTTTTTGTTAATTCCTTACTTTTTGTCTTTCCTGATGTTAATGCCGTTTTCTATGATTCTGAGCATACAGCAATCCGTTTGCTACACTCTGATTAAGCTTGGTACAATTAGTTTGCTGTATTTATATCAAAAAAACAAGCTTTATGAAAAATACCTGTCCTTGTTCTTATACTTGGGCGCGTGTACCTCTTTTATTGATTTATTAACATATCCGCTAACTACCTTCGGTATTTCTGCAGTTTTATTTTTCTGCTTAACTAAGCACAATAAAATTAAGGATGCGTTTTTGGATTTGTTAAAAATCGGATTTTCGTGGTGCATTGGTTATGGCGGAATGTGGACAAGCAAATGGCTTATCGGAACGGCATTAACAAGCAATAATCTGATTAAAGACGGAATAACCTCTTTTAAATACAGGTCAGGCAATCAAGCGGTTATCGACGGCGTAACAGAGAATTATTCCGTTATAAATACAATATATAATAACCTTAAATCTTTTTTATTAACTCCTGCAACGTTAGTTTTGCTTGTTGTTTCATTTGTTTTAGTATTCGCTATTATAAAAGCATTACCCAGAAAAAAGGAGGCTGTTAAGCCTATGCTTTTAGCAGCCTTTCCCTTCTTAATTATTTCGCTATCTCCTTTCGTTTGGTATACGGTTGTGTTGAATCATTCCGCTATTCATTACTATTTATTAAGCAATAAAGAGCTTATAATTAGCGTATTTGCAATTTTAGTTATGCTGACAAATCTGAATAAAACAATAAACAAAGAGGCTGTCGTGTGACAGCCTCTTGAATATTATTAGTCTTCCTTAATCGGCTCGTCGAGCGGAGTCGTGCAGCCTGGAGCGCCGTGGCACTTCTTGTACTTCTTGCCGCTTCCGCACGGACACGGGTCGTTAGGACCGATTTTCTTTTCCTTGCGGACGGTAACCTGCTTAGCGTTTGAGTCAGTTTCGCTTGATGAGGTTGAGGTTACTCTTGCAACTGCTCTTCTCTGTACGTCTGCCTTATGACGAGGCATAAGAGTGAGCATCATCTTTGCTGTATCCTCACGAATCATAGCCGTCATTTCTTCAAACATATCGTATGATTCCATACGGTAAGCAACTACTGGGTCACGCTGAGCGTAGGAACGAAGGTGAATACCTCTCTTGAGGTCTTCCATAGCGTCGATGTGGTCCATCCAGTAGGTATCAACGTTTCTGAGAAGAATCATTCTCTCGAATTCGCCGAACATATCGTCGCCGAGAATCTTCTTCTTTTCGTCCAGTCTTGCTCTTGCTCTGCTCTGAAGAAGCTCAGTAACGTCAACAGGAACGAGCTCCTCTGTATCAGCAAAGTCGTCATCGTCACAGATAAGCCATGACTTATACTTTTCGCGAAGGCCGTCAACGTTCCAATCGTCCTTAGTTTCGCCCGAAAGGTAGTTGTTAACGTTCTCTTCGATATTCTGGTCAATCATCTTGAGGATAGTTTCCGTAAGGTCAAGTCCGTCAAGCACCTGGTCACGCTGAGTATAGATAAGCTCACGCATACGGTTCATAACGTCGTCGTACTGAAGCGTATTCTTACGGATACCGAAGTTTCTGCCCTCAACCTTCTTCTGTGAGGACTCAACTGTCTTTGTGATGAACTTTGATTCGATAGGAAGATTTTCGTCGTCGGTGAGCTTAGCCATCATAAGCTGCATTCTGTCACCGCCGAACAGACGCATAAGGTCGTCCTCGCACGAGAGATAGAACTGGCTTGCGCCTGGGTCGCCCTGACGTCCAGAACGTCCGCGCAGCTGGTTATCGATACGGCGTGCGTCGTGACGCTCTGTACCGAGGATAAACAGACCGCCTGCTTCGCGTACCTTGTCAGCCTCTTCCTTGATTTCTTCCTTATACTGAGCTTCAAGCTCGATAAATGTCTTTCTTGCCTTGAGGATATCCTCGTCGTCAGTTTCTGCAAAGCCTGTAGCTTCGTCAATCTGCTCGTTTGTGAAGGACATCTTCTTCATCTGAGCCTTTGCAAGGAATTCTGCGTTACCGCCGAGCATAATATCGGTACCACGACCAGCCATATTAGTAGCGATTGTAACGGCACCGAACTTACCTGCCTGTGCGATGATAGCAGCCTCACGCTCGTGGTTCTTAGCGTTGAGTACGTTATGAGGAATTTCCTCTTTCTTGAGGAGCTTAGAGAGATGCTCACTCTTTTCGATACTGATTGTACCTACAAGAACGGGCTGTCCCTTTTCGTGACATTCCTTAATCTGCTTGATTACGTTGTTATACTTGCCCTTTTCCGTCTGGAAGATAACGTCTGGTCTGTCGTCACGGATAAGCGGCTTGTTTGTAGGAATTTCTACAACGTCGAGCTTATAGATTTCGTCAAATTCAGGAGCCTCGGTAGCAGCAGTACCTGTCATACCAGAAAGCTTCTTGTAAAGACGGAAGTAGTTCTGGAAGGTGATTGTAGCAAGAGTTTTGCTCTCGTGCTCAACCTTAACGTTTTCCTTTGCTTCAAGAGCCTGATGAAGACCCTCGTTATATCTACGGCCCTCCATAATACGGCCTGTGAACTCGTCGACAATCTTTACCTGTCCTTCTTTTACAACGTAGTCGATGTCGCGCGTCATTACACCGTGAGCCTTGATAGCCTGGTCAATGTGGTGACGGAGCGTTGTGTTGTCGATTGACATAAGGTCTTCAACTGCGAAGAACTTTTCTGCCTTTTCAACACCGCTCTTGAGGAGCGTTGCAGTCTTTGCCTTTTCGTCAACGATGTAGTCGCCGTCGTAATTATCCTCGATATCCTCTTTGTCGTCGGTCTTTGCAACCTTAACCATCTTAAGTGTTTTTGCAAAAACGTTAGCCTGACGGTAAAGGTCGGTAGAAGCGTCGCCCTTACCGCTGATGATAAGAGGAGTACGCGCCTCATCGATAAGGATTGAGTCGACCTCGTCGACGATAGCGAAGATGTGGCCGCGCTGTACCTTCTGCTCCTTGTACTGAACCATATTATCACGAAGATAGTCAAAGCCCATCTCGTTATTCGTTCCGTAAGTAATGTCGCAGTTGTAAGCCTCCTGACGCTGAGCGTTGTTCTTTTCGTGAACGATAAGGCCTACAGTAAGACCGAGGAAACGGTAAACCTTGCCCATCCACTCGGAGTCACGCTTTGCAAGATAGTCGTTAACCGTTACGATGTGAACGCCTTCGCCTGTAAGAGCGTTAAGGTATGCAGGAAGCGTAGCAACAAGCGTTTTACCTTCACCAGTCTTCATTTCGGCAATTCTGCCCTGATGAAGAACGATACCGCCGATAAGCTGTACGTCAAAGTGACGAAGACCGATTACACGGTCAGCAGCCTCGCGGCAAACCGCAAACGCATCGGGGAGAATATCGTCAAGCGTTTCGCCGTCAGCAAGTCTTCCCTTAAGAAGCTCAGTCTGTGACGAAAGCTCCTTGTCGTCCATCTCCTTATATTTGTCTGCAAGATCGTTAATCTTGTCTACTGTTTTGCGGAGTCTTTTAACTTCCTTTTTGGAATAATCTCCGAAAATAGCCGTTACGAATTTATTAGCCATATTTTACACCTCTGTGTTCATTTACTTTTTGCAATATGTCCGATACGCCGTGCGGACAATTTGCACGCATACAGTATAATAACACAAAACGCAAGCCTTGTCAATTTATATTTATATATTTATTTATAATAATAAATATCAATAACAATTAATAAACGGGCGATACGAAATCGCCCATTAATTATATGCCGAATACAGTTTTTATCGCGCCGAGCGCGCCGCCCGAAACGGCGTCCTCCGCCTCGTCGTCAAAAGAAAGAACAAGGTTTTTCTTGCCCTGCGTTACCTTTAGCGTAACCTCCTTGTACTCAGTAAGCATCGGCGCTTCGTCGATTTTGCTGATAAGCGGATTTAGGTTGCTGTTAATAAAGCCTTCGTTTTCAAGAAGTCCTACAAGCTGCATTCTGCTGTAATTGTTATTAAGCCTTGTCGCAAACTCAGACGCGTCGTTATACAAATCCTTATTAATTACCTTTACAGTTACGGTTGAATCAGCCTCGTTTACGCTTACAACCTCGATTGAAAGGTTCTTGAACATCGCCTTTCCGAGCTCCATAAAAGCGTCCTTCTTTTCTGCAACGGGAATAATTACGCCGAGCGTCTTTGAATCAACGTATTTGCTGAGCTTCTTCGTGTCAAAGGTCTGAAGCGCCTTTTCCGTTTTTTCTACGGCGGCGGTAACATTTTCGGTATTTATTTCAACCTTGCCCGCGCAGGCGGAAAAGCCGAAAAGCATTGTAAATACAAGCGTTACACAAAAAATGACAGATAAAAATTTTTTCATATTTCTTCTCCGTTCAAACAAAATATTAAAAAAGTCTTGCATTATTGCAACAATTATTATATATTCTATTGACTGATATTGCAATATTTAATAAAAAAATTGCTTTTTTGTTTGATATATGGTATAATGCTATGGATTAGACCACTTTATATAGTTGTATATCAATTAAAAGTGATAAATTAGGTATGAATATGAGAGCATTTATAAAAAAGTATTTCGGTGCAACGAAATGGAAGCGCCTTTTTGACATAGTTGCTTCGTTTCTTGCATTAATTATACTGTCACCCGTTTTTCTGGTGATATGCACGATTATATTTTTTACGCCCGACTGCAAGGTGTTTTTCAGCCACGAAAGACGCGGCAGGCGCGGACAGCCGTTTAAGATGTATAAGTTCCAGACTATGAAGAGCACTGCTCCGAACGTCCCGACGTGCGAGCTTGAAAACCCCGAACAGTATATTACGAAAATCGGAAAAATTCTTAGAAAAACAAGCCTTGACGAGCTTCCTCAGCTTTGGAATATTCTCAAGGGCGATATGAGCTTCGTAGGCCCGAGACCGCTGATTTCAAGCGAGCTGAGAGCTCACAGGCTGAGGCTTGAGTACGGCGTTTACAGGTACAGACCTGGTCTGACAGGATGGGCGCAGGTTAACGGCCGCGACGATATTTCGCTTATGAAAAAGATGAAGTTTGACAAGGAATACTGCGATAACTGGAGCATCGGACTTGACATAAAGATTATGTTCGTTTCGGTCAAAAAGGTTATCACGCAGGAGGGCTTCCACGAAGGCAAGTTCCACAGACGTTAAGTCAGTATTCGGTATTCAGTATTCAGTTTTAATGGCGGGCTCCGCCCGCACCCGATAATATATTGAGGTATTAAATATGGAAAGAAATTTTATTGACGGTTACACAGAATGGCAGAGCAATCCAGAAATCGTTGCTGTAGGCAAGCTGCCGCAGCACGCAACACTTATGCCTTATGAGAGCTTTGAGGAGGCGGCAAAGGCTGACCGCTACGCTTCTTCGCGCTGTAAGCTGCTCAACGGCAAGTGGAAGTTCAAGCTTTACAAAAATTACGCTTACCGTCCGTCTGAATTTGCAGACCCGAATTACGACGCTCACAACTGGGACAGCATCACCGTTCCGTGCTCGTGGCAGATGCAGGGCTACGACCAGAACCAGTACTGCAACGTGCGTTATCCGTGGGAAACAGACGAGGACATCTGCCCGCCTAACGCACCCGTCAAGCACAACCCAGTCGGCTGTTATCTGAAGCGTTTTCACGTTAATCAGTCGCTTTTGTCAAAGCGCGTAGTGCTTTGCTTTGAGGGCGTTGAGGCTGCCTTTTACCTTTACGTTAACGGCGAAAGAATCGGCTACAGCGAATCAACCTTCAACAGAGCCGAATTTGATATCACAAAATATCTCCGCGAGGGCTCAAACGTTATCGGCGTTGAGGTTTACCGCTGGTGTACTGGCTCCTGGCTTGAATGTCAGGATATGTGGCGCCTTGCTGGTATTTTCCGCGACGTATATATCTACACGACTGAGCGCGAATACATACGCGATTTTGAAATCCACGCAGAGCCCGACACGATGCTTCACGACGGCTATCTTGACTTAACCGTTAAGACCAACGGCGCATACGAATCGCTCAGCATCGATATGAGCGTTATTGACAAAAACGGCGAGGTTGTAGCGCTCGATTCGCGTTACGCAAACGAGGACCATATCACCTCGCTCAAAGCAATCGTTACTAACGTAAGCTGCTGGAGCGCAGAAAATCCGTATCTTTACACCGTTGTTATCACGCTGAAAAACAACGGCGTTCCGATTGAATACATCTCGCAGCGCGTTGGCTTCAGAACTATCGAAATCAAGGACGGCGTCATCCGCATAAACGGCAGAAGAATTGTATTTAAGGGTACAAACCGCCACGAATTCGACTGTCACACGGGCCGCTACATCAGCGAAGACGTTATGCGCCGCGATATAGAAATAATGAAGCAGAACAACATCAATGCCGTTCGTACCTCGCACTATCCGAACGCGCCGAGATGGTATGAGCTTTGCGACGAATACGGACTTTACGTTATTGATGAAAATAATATGGAAACTCACGGCACGTACTGGTCGACTATTATCGGCTGTCCTGCCCTTCCCGATTCGCGTCCCGAGTGGGAAAAGGCTTGTATGGAACGCATCAAGGCGCTCTATCACCGTGACAAGAACCACGCCTGCGTTGTATGCTGGTCAATGGGCAACGAGTCGCACGGCGGCGAAAACGTAAAGAAAATGTACAACTGGCTAAAGAAAAACGACAAGTCGCGTTTTGTTCACTTTGAGCTTCACGGCGACCCGAACGAGCGCGAGCTCAGCGACGTTATGTCAAAGATGTACGCTAAGCCAGATTATCTTGAGGAATACGCGCTTACGCAAAGAGATACAAGACCGTTTATCCTCTGCGAATACACCCACGCTATGGGTAACTCCTGCGGCTCTACCGACGAATATACCGCGCTTTGGGATAAGTACCCGTGCCTACAGGGCGGCTTCGTATGGGACTGGGTTGACCAGAGTATTCTCAAAACTGATGAAAACGGAAAGGAATTCCTCGCATACGGCGGCGATTTCGGCGAAAACCCGCACGACGGACATTTTTGCGGAAACGGACTTCTTTTCGGCGATAGAAGCATTACGCCAAAGATGGCTGAAATCAAAAAGCTTTATCAGAACGTTGATTTCAAGGCTATCGACGCTGAAAAGGGCGTTATTGAAATCAAAAATAAATTCCTGTTCACAAACCTCAACGAATATGAGCTTTACTGGTGCCAATGCTCTGATAAGGGCATATTCCGCGACGGCGTGACGAGCGTCAACATAAAACCGTTTGAAAAGACGACGGTTGACCTTGAGCTCGGCAAGGTTTCGAGCGACGAGTGTTACCTCAACCTTGAGCTTCGCACGAAGAGCGACAGCACGTGGAGCAAGGCTGGCCACGTTGTTGCAGAGGAGCAGTTTGTAATCAACGAATTTGAAAACGGCTACGACGAGCTTGAGGAGGAGCAGGAGCTTTTAGTTAACGACACCTACGGCAACCTTCGTATTTCGAGCGACGACGTTCTCGTTCGCTTTGAAAAGCGTGAAAAAAATCAGCTTACTTCACTCAAAATCGGCGGCGAGGAAATGCTTCTTGCTCCGATGAGGCTTAACTTCTGGCGCGCGCTCACCGACAACGACCGCGGCACACGCGCAGGAAGCAGGCTCGGCTGCTGGCGCGACGCAGGCGACACGCCTGGAATATACAACAACACCTGCTGGAGCATCGAGGGCTACAAAATCCTTGACGACGGCAAAAAGGTTGTAGTTACAAGCGGCGCAAAGGTAAGAACTCAGCCAGAATCAAAGGCGCAGGTTGTTTACACCATCACCTCAAAGGGTATCGAAATTGATATGAATTTCTACCCCGACGATTCGCTTCCAGAAATTCCAGAGGTAAGTATGCTCTTTGAGCTGCCGAAGGATTTTGAAAATGTGACGTATCTCGGCAAAGGCCCCGAGGAAAACTATATCGACCGTGCAAACGCTGCAAAGGTGGGACTTTACAACACTACCGTTAACGATTTGTGGGTTGATTATCTGAAGCCGCAGGAATGCGGAAACAGAACGGGCGTGCGTTACGCAACAATTTCGGGCGACAAGAGGTCGTTTAACCTCGTTGCAAAGCCGACTATGGAGCTGAACGTCTGTCACTATCTCCCCAAGGAGATTGAAAACACATGGCACGCAAAGGATTTACCAGAATACGACAAGACCGTCGTAAGATGTATTGCACGTCAGCAGGGCATCGGCGGATACGACAGCTGGGGCGCTCACTGCAACGAAAAATACAAGAACAAAACTAACAAAACCTACCGTCTAAAATTCCAAATAAGATTTTAATAAATAATTGTTCTTGACAAACGTATATTAAAGTATTATATTTTGTCTTATACACAATTATACGATATGATGAGAGGATAGAGTTATGGGTATTAAAGACGCTGCAACCAGCTTTGCTGTTAAGAATGCTGTCAAATACGCAAGAAAAGACTTTAATAAAAACGCTCCTAAAATTCTCAGCCTGCTCGAAATGGCTGACGTAAAAAAAGTCAACCGCTCCACATACGCAGGCTTGCACAAGGTGCTTGACGATCCCGATAACAACTGGATGAGATTTGCGAAAAGCATTATCTGTGATACAAACGAGCACGTGCTTGAAAAGCTTATACCGCCGCTTATGAACGTTGCTATCAACAGCTATGACGTTCGTATGGCTAATATCGAAAAGTACGGCTGTAACGTTCCGTGGGCAATCCTTATGGACCCGACGGCTGCCTGCAACCTCAAATGCACGGGCTGCTGGGCTGCTGAATACGGACATTCAAGCTCGCTTTCGTACGACGACCTTGCAAGGATTATCAGCCAGGCTAAGGAGCTTGGAACGTATATGTTCCTTTATACAGGCGGCGAGCCGACGATGAGAAGGGCTGACCTTATGCGTCTTTGCCGCGAAAATCCCGACTGCATCTTTATGAGCTTTACTAACGGAACGCTTATTGACGATTCGTTTGCTGACGAAATCGGCGAGGTCGGCAACTTCTTCCCCGCTTTTTCAATCGAAGGCTACGAGGAGGAAAACGATTTCCGCCGCGGCGAGGGTACGTTTAAGAAATGTACCGCCGCTATGAAAAGGCTCAACGACAGAGGTATTCCGTTCGGCGCTTCGCTCTGCTACACAAGCAAGAATACGGACGTACTCGCGTCTGACGAATACATCGACTGGCTTATTGACCAGGGCGTTAAATTCGCGTGGTTCTTTACATATATGCCGACGGGCAACGGTGCTGTAACCGACCTTATGGTATCGCCTGAGCAAAGAGCGCTTATGTTCAAAAAAATGCGTGAATGGCGCGAAACGAAGCCGATTTTCGCTCTTGATTTCTGGAACGACGGCGAATACGTACAGGGCTGTATCGCTGGCGGCCGTCACTATTTCCATATCAACTCAAACGGCGACTGCGAGCCATGCGCTTTCGTTCACTACTCAAACGTGAACATCAAGGAATGCTCTGTGCTTGAAGCGCTTCAGAGCCCGCTGTTTATGGCGTACAAGAACAATCAGCCGTTCTCAAACAATATGCTCAGACCTTGTCCCGTGCTTGACAATCCAGGCGCTATCAGCAAAATGGTTGCCGAAACGGGCGCATATTCAACAGAAATGCAGCATCCCGAATCTGCAAACGAGCTGTTTGACAAGACGATTAACGCCGCAAAGGCTTGGAAGGTTAAGGCTGACGAGCTGTTTGACAGAGATGAGTACATAGCAAAGCACGTCAAGGACGAAAATATGTACAACTTTGAAAAGGACGACAGCGAAAGAGATTTCAGCGAGTTTGAAAAAACTGAGTAAGAAACTTAATAACAAAGGGGGCATATCTGTCGATATGCCCCTTAAAGACATATAACGGCGAGGTGTATTATGTTTTTTAAACGAGGCAAAATAGAATATATCATAGCAGGACTCGGCAATCCTGGAAGCAAGTATGCTGACACGCGTCACAACGCAGGCTTCAAGGTGGTCGACTATATGGCGAAGGAAAACGGCTTTCAGTTCAAGAAGGTCAAGTTCAACGCCCTAATTGCAGATGAATTTGTCGGCGGAAAAAGGTGCCTTATTATGAAGCCGCAGACTATGATGAACCTTTCGGGCGACGCGGTGCTTGCCGCAGCGCAGTATTACAATATCCCCGACGAAAAAATCATAATTATCTATGACGACGTCAGCCTTGACGTCGGCAGCCTTCGCTGCAGAAGAAAAGGAAGCGCAGGCGGCCACAACGGAATAAAAAGTATTATTTCGTGTCTTGGCAGCGAGGAATTTCCGCGCGTCAAAATCGGCGTTGGCAAAAAGCCGCGCGCTGATTACGATATGGTAAAATGGGTGCTCGGCGAAATTCCGAAGGAGCTTGAGGATGATTACAAAAAAGCGATTGAAAACGGCGCAAAGGCGTGCGAAGAAATAATCGAAAACGGCATTGATTCGGCAATGAACAAATATAATTAAGTATGAGCTGTTTTTCAAATGTACTGACAAAAAGTGAAGGCTTCGGCGCTCTGAAAACGAGCTTTTTATCAGATAAGCTCCCCGCAGGCGCGGTGGGGCTTACTGATATTACAAAGGTTCACACCGTTCATTCGCTATGCGCCGAAACTGGCAAAAAAGCGTTCATCATCACGCCCGACGAGGCAGGCGCAGTCAGGTTCTACGAGGATTTGTCACAGCTCCAGAGCGGCGTGCTCCTCTATCCAAAGCGTGAATTTACCTTTCTTGAGGTTGAGGGCATAAGCCGTGAATTTGAGCAAATCAGGCTCGGCATACTGTCAAAAATATTAAAGGGCGACTACTCTGCAGTAGTGATGTCAGCCGCGGCGGCTGTTCAGCTGACTATGCCGCCCGAAGCGCTGAAAAGCCGCACGTTTTCGATATCAACGGGTGACGAGGTCGACGTTGACGCCGTCAGCGAAAGCCTGATAAAAGCAGGCTACACACGCTTTGACCAGGTAGACGGAACAAGTCAGTTTGCAATCCGCGGCGGGCTTGTTGACATCTTCCCTCCAGGCGCTGACGAGCCAGTCAGAATTGAGCTTTGGGGCGACACGGTTGACTCAATAACGCACTTTGACGTGTCGACGCAGCGAAGAAACAAGATGGTTGACATCGTGGAGATTATCCCGTCAACAGAGGTGCTGTTTGAAAACAGACTCAAACAGGCTAAGGCAATCCGCGCTCTTGCCGAAGGCTTAAAGGGCAAGGCAACAAAAGCGCGCGAAAAGCTGTACGCCGACTGCGACAATCTCGAGCAGGGCGTGTCGCGCAGGTGCAACGATAAATACTTGCCGCTTGCGTACGACTCAAACGGTATTTTTGACTACGCAGAGGGTATGCTTTTTGTATGCGAAACGGCAAGCGTCAAGGATAAGCTTAATAACGCCGAAAAGCTACTAAGCGAAGAGATAAAGTGGCTTCTTGACGATGGCGTGCTGTGCAAGGGAATTGATAAATTTACGCTTAACTTCGACGAGCTTGTTTCAAAATATGAAAAGCACGGCGCAATTTATCTTGATTCGCTTCCGCGCGGAAGCTTTGACACGCAGATAAAAACGCTGTCACAGTTCAGAACGCAGAGTCTTGGCGTATGGTCGGGAACGCTCAGTCAGCTGAAGGATGAAATTTTCCCACTAATTAAAACGAATTACGCCGTTGTCATAATGGCAGGAACGTCAAGAGCGGGCAAGGCGCTCGCGTACGACATCGGCGAAATGGGCTTCAGCGCAACGTATTACGAAAAACGTCCTGCTGAATTTTCAAGGGGCTCCGTCAGCGTGCTGACGGGAACGCTCTCGTCGGGCTTTCAGCTGTCAGATATGAAGTTTGCGCTTTTCACCCACGCAAAGGCAAACCAGAGCAAGAAAAAGCACAAAAGATTTTCGTCAAAGGACGCCGTCCGCTCACTCGACGAGCTGAGCGCGGGCGATTACATCGTTCATAACGTTCACGGTATAGGCGTTTTTGACGGAATAAAAACTATGGAAATCAGCGGCGTACGCAAGGATTATATTAAAATCAGCTATGCTAAGGGCGACGCGCTTTACGTTCCCGTAACGCAGCTCGATATGGTTTCAAAATACATCGGTCCTAACGACAACGCGCGCGTAAAGGTCAACCGACTTGGCTCGGGCGACTGGAAACGCATAAAAACACGCGTGCGCGAAAGCGTACGCGATATGGCGAAGGAGCTTATCGCGCTTTACGCAAAGCGTATCAGCACGAAGGGCTACGCCTTCAGCGAGGACACTGATTTACAGCGCGATTTTGAGCTGCGCTTTGAATACGAGGAAACCGAGGACCAGCTTCGCTGTGCCGATGAAATCAAGGGCGATATGGAAAGAAGCGCGCCGATGGACAGACTGCTTTGCGGCGACGTAGGCTTCGGCAAAACCGAAGTTGCACTGCGCGCCTGCTTCAAATGCATTGGCGATGGCAAACAATGCGCAATCCTTGTGCCGACGACTGTGCTTGCAATGCAGCACTTCCAGACGGCAATCAAGCGTATGCAGGCGTATCCCGTAAGGATAGAAATGCTGTCGCGCTTCGTATCCCCCACTAAGCAAAAACAGATTTTGCAGGACTTAGCAGACGGCAAAGTAGATATGATTGTCGGCACTCACCGAATAATCAGCAAGGATATAAAGTTCAAGGATTTAGGACTTCTGATAGTAGACGAGGAACAGCGCTTCGGCGTTGCACAAAAGGAAAAAATCAAGGAAAAATTCCCGAAGGTTGACGTCCTTACGCTATCTGCTACGCCTATTCCGCGAACGCTGAATATGGCTATGAGCGGCATACGCGATATGTCGCTGCTCGAGGAAGCTCCAGGCGACCGTCAGCCCGTCCAGACGTACGTTGTTGAATACGATTTCGGTATGCTGTGCGAAGCGATGGAAAAGGAGCTTGCGCGCGGCGGTCAATGCTACTATCTTCACAACAACATCGACACCATAGACCACGTCGCAGTACAGATAAAAAAGGCTATTCCCGACGCCGTAGTCGGCGTTGCTCACGGCAGAATGACCGAGGAACAGCTCAGCGACGTATGGCAAAAGCTTATTGCAGGTGAAATCGACATCCTCGTATGCACGACGATTATTGAAACAGGCGTCGACGTCGCAAACGTAAACACGCTGATTATCGAAAACGCAGACAGAATGGGACTTGCTCAGCTTCACCAGATACGCGGCAGAGTCGGCAGGTCGTCGCGCAGAGGCTACGCATATTTCACCTTCGTGCGCGGCAAGGAGCTGAGCGAAATTGCGCGCAAAAGGCTCGAAGCAATCCGCGAATACACCGAATTCGGCTCAGGCTTCAAAATCGCTATGCGCGACCTTGAAATCCGCGGCGCTGGCTCGCTTCTCGGCAACAAACAGCACGGACATATGGAAGCCGTCGGTTACGATATGTACCTAAAGCTGCTTGAGGAAGCCGTCGCCGAGGAAAAGGGCGAAAAGGAAGAGGACGCGACGGAGCAGAACTGTCTAATTGACATTCCAGTTGACGCAAACATTCCAGAGGATTACATCACCTCGACGCCTATTCGGCTCGAAATGTACAAGGCGATTGCTGGCATTCGAAGCGACGCTGACGCAAACGACGTTTACGACGAGCTCACCGACCGTTTCGGCGTACCTCCTGCGCCCGTATACGGACTTGTCGAAATTGCGCTTCTCAGAAATACTGCGCTGTCGCTCGGTATAAACGAAATAAAACAGAATATGGGCGCTGTCAATATGTATTTTGACGAGGTGAAAATAGAATACCTCGTTGCGCTTAACGAAAAAATGCGCGGCAGAGCAACGTTCACCGCTTCAAAGCGTCCGTATATTTCGATAAAGCTTGCAAACGAAAGCGCAGTCGACACGGTAAGAAACACATTAAATATTTTGCAGAATGCATAAAATTAAACACTTCGGTTAATACTTTTACCGAGGTGTTTAACTATGTCTACATCAAAATCCAAAAAAGAAAACAAAAATATCAAGGCGCTGTTTTCAGTCGTTTGTCTTTGCATTATCGCGCTCGGTCTTGTAGTTTATTTTTCGACTAACTCAAAAAGCAGCGAAAATCAGGTAAACGAGCAGACGACGCTTGAGGTCACAACCGATGTTCAGAACCCCGTAACAATCCCCGAAACGACAACAAAAAAAGAAAGCAAAACAAAAGCCAAGAAGAAAGCGACGACAACGACTGAGCCGTCATCAATGGAGGTTGGCGAAAACAACACGCCGTACAAAAGCTATTATAAATATCCGCTCGGCGAGGCGGTCGTTAACGGCTACAGCGAGGAGCTTGTTTTTGACAAAACTATGGGCGACTGGCGCGCTCACACGGCAGTTGATTTCAAGGGAAACGAGGGCGACAGCGTTGTTGCAATTAACGACGGTCTTGTGCTTGACGTGTACACCGACAGTATGTTGGGACAGGTTGTTGTGATTGACCACGGCGGCAAGCTTGTGGCAAAATACTGCGGACTGAAAAGCGTCAGCGTAAAGAAGGGACGTTACGTCAACATCGGCAACAAAATCGGCACGCTCGGCAAAATTCCTGCCGAGGGCGAGCTTAAAGGTCATCTTCATTTTGAAACAGCGCTTGACGGAAAAAGCGTAAATCCGCTTGACGTTATGGGTAAAACGGAATAGCAAAAATGAAGCCGTTTTTGCGGCTTTATTTTTTTGTAGATTTTTTGTCATATATATGGTATTATATAATTGTAAAAATATTTTACGGAAAGGAATAAAATTTATGGGACTTTTTGACAAGAAATTCTGCGACGTATGCGGAGAAAAAATCGGTATGCTCGGCAACAGAAAGCTCGACGACGGTAATCTTTGTAAGGACTGCGCGTCAAAGCTTTCCCCGTTCTTCTCCGAAAGAAGACATTCAACAGTAGCAGAGATTAAGCAGCAGCTTGAATACAGAGAGCTGAACAAGAAAAACCTTGAATTCTTCAATCCGACAAGAATTCTCGGCGATGGTATGAAGGTTTATATTGACGACAGCAAGGGTATGTTTGTTGTCAGCCGCCGCGATTACAAGCAGGAAAATTCAGATTTGATTGAGTTTTCGGCAGTGCAGAATGTTCGCACCGAGCTTGAAGAGGACAGAGATGAAATCTACAACACCGACGCTGACGGTAACAGAGTTTCGTACAATCCTCCAAGATATGAATACAAGTACGAGCTTTCGGTTATTATCAACGTTGCTAATCCGTATTTCAACGAGATTAAATTTGACGTTACGCCTTACGCTGTTGATAAATACACCAACGAATTCAGACGCGCTGAGCAGACGGCTAACGAAATCGTTGCAGCGCTCGGCGGCAACTCAATAATTATGCAGGCTAATCAGGCGATGAACAATACGCCGTATGCAAACGGCGCAGTTGCAGGCGGATATGCACCGCAGCAGCCGCAGGTACAGAGATACAATCAGCAGCAACAGTATCAGCAGCAGCCGCAGCAATATCAGCAGCCTCAGTATCAGCAGCAACCGCAACAGCAATACCAGCAACCGCAACAACAGCAGTATCAACAGCAGCCTCAGTATCAGCAACCGCAGCAGCAATATCAGCAGCCACAACAGCAGGTAGCTGCAGCTTGGTTCTGTCCTAACTGCGGAACACAAAACACGGGCGCCTTCTGCGCTTCGTGCGGAACGCCAAAACAATAATACATACAAAACGAGGCTATCGGGCGATAGCCTCGTTTTAATTATGAGTTATGAATTATAAATTATGAATGACACAAAAAACGCCCCTGCAACAATGCAAGGACGTTGAAACTCTGAAAGTATTTATCTCTTTGAGAACTGCGGTGCACGACGAGCGCCTTTAAGACCGTACTTCTTTCTTTCCTTCATACGTGGGTCACGAGTAAGGAAGCCAGCCTTCTTGAGTGCAGGACGAAGGTTTTCGTCATACTGAAGAAGAGCTCTTGAAAGACCGTGACGGATTGCGCCTGCCTGGCCAGTTACACCGCCGCCGTTTACACGGCATACGATGTCGAACTTCTCTGCTGTATCTGTGAGAGCAAGAGGCTGACGAACGATGAGCTTGAGTGTTTCAAGTCCGAAGTAATCGTCAATATCTCTGTCGTTAATTGTAATCTTGCCTGTACCTGCATAAACACGCACACGAGCAACAGATTCTTTTCTTCTGCCTGTTCCGTAGAAATAAGGATTTGATTCGTACATTAGCTACATACCTCCCTTACATTTCCCAAGCTTCAGGCTTCTGAGCCTCGTGCTTGTGCTCTGCATTCTTGTAAATCTTACATCTGGTGAGCTGCTTTCTGCCGAGAGTGTTATCGGGAAGCATACCCTTAACAGCAAGCTTCATAGCGAAATCGCTCTTTTCCTGCATAAGTGTGCCATACTTAACCTCTTTGAGGTTTCCGATATAGCCTGAGTGATGCTGATAGAGCTTCTTGTTGAGCTTGTCGCCTGTAAGAACAACCTTATCAGTATTGATAATAATAACGAAATCACCGCAATCAACGTTCGGTGTGAAGATAGCCTTGTGCTTACCTCTGAGAAGAGTAGCAGCCTCGGTAGCAACTCTGCCGAGTGGCTTGTCAGCGGCATCAATCACATACCACTTGCGCTCGATTTCGTCAGCTTTTGGCATAAATGTTGACATAATCGTTTCCTCCAAATAAAATTTAGTGCTTCGATATAATAACAAAACGCGGCAAAAATGTCAACACCTAAATTAAAATAATTTGCACTTGCTCGCGTTTTCTGGCTTTTTCTCGATTATTCTATGTGTTTTCTCATTTATAATTTACGAAAAATAAACGAAGCAAAAACAAATTACACTTGACAAACGCATTAATTGTGTTATAATAGGTAACGCTAACGGGAGCATAGCTCAGCTGGGAGAGCATCTGCCTTACAAGCAGAGGGTCACAGGTTCGAGCCCTGTTGTTCCCACCAAAAAAGACACCTTATGGGGTGTCTTTTTTTGATGCTTAGATAGGACTCGAACCTGTGACGGGATACGGAGATTGTTACAACCCCTCAGTCGCATAAATGCGACAGCTCCCCTTACACAGGGGAGCCTTATTTTTTAAAACCTTATTTACGTAGGGTGCCCGACCGGGCTTATTTTTTTACCTTAACACTTCTCTTAGCTGTTATCTTATTCCATGTTACTGTGTAAGTAACTTTCTTACCTACTTTAAGCTTCTTGAGAACTGATTTTTTGATTGTTACCTTTGCAATACCCTTTGCGTTCGTCTTTGCTGTGTACTTCTTGCCATTAAACTTAAAGGTTACCTTTTTGCCCTTAACAGCCTTGCCGTCAACCTTTACTGTTGCCTGAAGCACAAGCTTCTTTGCGCTCTTTTTTACCGTTACTTTCTTAAGAGTAATCTTTGTAACAGGTGTCTGGCTCGCAGGCGGAGTTGTTGCCGTCGGCGAGGAAGCGCCGTTATTGCTGCTCTGCGCAGGTTGAGACTGTGGAGTCTGAGGCGTTTCGCTGCCCGGGTTATTATCGCCGCTGCTCGTATAATAATTACAGTTATAGTGCATTTCGGCGTTTGCTAACAGTTCTTCCATTGGTGTACAATTTTCGCGTGTATAACTATCGTTTTCGTACATCTTACAATAGTCGGCGTACTGTAATACAATAAATCTTTCGTTAGAATAGGAGGATTCCTTTATTTCAATATTTTTCCATTCTGCCTCGGTGCCTTCATAATAAATCTTAAAACCGTTTTCTGAGAAGCTGTTATATCCACCGGAGCAGTATATCGTTTTGACTGATTTTGGAATAACAAGCGTATCAATATCAGTACCCGAAATAACAGAAAAGTCAATATTGTTTATACCATTTGGAAGCTGAAGCGTTCTCAAATAATTCCTATGCATATCGTCAAAAATCGGAGCACCTAAATAGGTTACGCTGTCGGGAATTACAGATACATATTCAAGATTTGACATCTCCGAAAATGCATTTTTATAAATTCTTTTTATGCCGTATGAAAAATTGATTTTTGAGGCACTTGACCCGTAAAAAGCATATTGTCCGATAGTTTCAACACTTGACGGAATATTTATTACGTCAGTTTGGAAGTTCTCCTGACAAGCTCTGTCGGCAATAATTCTTATACCGTCCTTTATTACGCCATCATCTTTTTTCTTTTTTACCAAAACGTCATCAACAATAACATCTTCGCCCTCGGGATAATCCTTGAAGGTGAAGGCATCCTGACCGACGTGGGTTACCGAACGAGGAATTTTCATATTTGCATTTAGCTTGCATTGATAAAAAGCGTAATTCCCTATCTCCTCTAATGATGCTGGCAGCGTTACATTTTCGAGTGTATCTATGCGCGTAAAAGATGCCGCGCCGATATGTTTAACGCTGTCGGGAATGATTACGGTAGTTACTTTCGGATATTTTGAGGAATAATCGCTGTTTGCACCACTTACATAGCCACTAATATTTTCATGGTTTGCACAATCGGCAATAGTTATTGTGCCGTTCTTGATTGGCAGAACATCGCCGGTTTCGGTGTAATTGAAGGAAGGCACTTCTGAGGATGAAACATAAAACATTATAGATAATATGAGATGCTTTCCGATATAAAGCTGTTTCATAAACTGTCCTGCGGTATGGTAGAATATCCAGTTGCTTTCTTTATTATAATATGCTGTATCCACAAAGGCAGATACGCCTATAGAAATGGCCTTTTCGGGAATCACGATATTGTCAAGTGCCGTACAACCTTTAAAAGAAAATGCACCTATATTTTCTACCGTTTCGGGAATTGTTACAGAGGTTAGTGAGCTGCAACCTATGAAGGCATTGTCACCGATATATCTGAGTCCGTTTGGTAGACTAAGGTTCTTTAACGCCGTGCATCCGTTAAACGCATAATCGTCAATTACTTTTAATCCTTTTCCAAAATTGACTTTGGTTAGTGAAGTATCCCCTGAAAAAGAACCAATGAAGGTAACAGAATCAGGTATAGTTATTTCTTTAAGCGATGTACAGCCGAAAAACGAATCTCCGATACTCAAAACACCCTCGGGAATTGAAACGCTTGTCAAATTTTCGCATCGCGCACATAAATTGTCAGAAATATATTTTACGTTTTTCGGAATCGAAAGTGATTTAAGCTGGTTGCAGTAAGCAAATGCTGATTCGCCGAAATAAATGAGTCCTTCCGGCAAATCAATGCTCTCTATTTCGCTGAAACCGAAAGCCCATTTTCCCAAACCGATTACCGACGAGGGAATTGTCGAAGCAGCAAAGCCCACAACTAAGCAGTTTTCGGCTGTTTCAATAATCGCATTACAGTTTTCTCTGCTGTCAAAAACGAGATTGTTGCTGTCAACAACAACGCTTTTAACCGAATTGCAGCCTTTGAACGGATTGTTATCAATATAGATAACCGAGGCAGGAATATTAATTTCCTTCAGACTGCTACAGTTATAAAAGGCGTTGTTGTCTATTTGCTTAATACCGTTATTTAAAGTAACATAAGCTAAGCTTGTACAGCCATTAAAAGTGTCATATTGTATTGATTCTACCGAACCGGGTATTGATATCGCCATTAGGCTTGTACAGTTTTTGAATGTTCCGTAATAAAGCTCTTTAAGATTAGCAGGAAGCTTGATTCTTTCGAGTTTCGGGCAATTTCTAAACGCATAACAATCTATTTCTTCAACAGAATCAGGAATGTCAAGCTCTCTTAATTCTTTGCAGTTTTCAAAGCAGTTGGAGCTAATATATGTAAGTGTGCTTGGTAGGTCTATTTTTTCTAAACAATGTGCATAACGGAATTTTGCGCCGAAATACGTTATAGAGTCGGGAAGTGCAATATACTTTATTGTCGAAGAAACAAAAGAGTATTCCTGCAGCTCTTCTATTCCGTTTTGAAGCACCACGCTTGTTACCGAAGAGTTAAGAAATGCGTTGTTACAAATTCTTTTAATTTTTTTGCCGTCGAGTTCGGCGGGAACAAGAACGTTTTTCTCGCTGCCGAGATAAGCAGAGATACCGTACGTTCCGTCATAGTCTTCTTTTATTGTCCAGTCGTCAACGTTGAATACAGGGT
>JAFWKC010000023.1 GCA_017514345.1 Eubacterium sp. | reverse complement strand
GCAGACGAAGGTAGGCGACCAGTGGCTGCCGAAATACGAAAAACACCTTATTCACCATAACATCGACGTTGAATACGGCGCAACAAGAGAATAAAAGCTCAGGCTCCCCTGAAAAGGGGAGCTTTATTCTGTCAGGTTGAAAATTTATTCGGTAAAAAATTTGTAAATTCACTTGCAGTTGACAGCGTTTTTCGCTATAATATATGCGATATAAAAGAATTATTTATATTATTCTAAAACAAAGGAGTATGGATATGGTTTATTCACACGAAGTTGAAATGATGTGTCCTGTACATCAGGGCGTAGCACACGGCGCTGCTCCGATTCCAGAGGAAGCAAAGTGGGTAAAGGCAAAGGAAATCAGCGATATTTCTGGCTTTACTCACGGTATCGGTTGGTGTGCTCCTCAGCAGGGCACCTGTAAACTCACACTTAACGTTAAAGAGGGCGTTATTCAGGAAGCTCTTGTTGAAACAATCGGCTGTTCAGGTATGACTCACTCGGCAGCTATGGCTTCTGAAATTCTTCCTGGAAGAACAATTCTTGAGGCTCTCAACACAGACCTCGTTTGCGATGCTATTAATACTGCTATGCGCGAGCTCTTCCTTCAGATTGTTTACGGTCGTACACAGTCTGCATTCTCAGAGGGCGGTCTTGTTATCGGCGCAGGTCTTGAGGATCTCGGCAAGGGTCTTCGCTCACAGGTTGGTACTCTTTACGGCACAATCGCTAAGGGTCCGCGTTACCTCGAAATGACTGACGGCTACATCACAGGCATCGCACTTGATGAGGACGACGAAATCATCGGCTACAAGTTTGTTAACTTCGGCAAGATGATGGACTTCATCAAAGCAGGCGACGACGCTAACGCTGCTTTTGAAAAGGCACAGGGTCAGTACGGCAGAGTTGATGACGCAGTTCGCGTAATCGACCCGCGTAAGGAATAAGAATAGGAGGATTTACTAATGGCTTTATTTGAATCATATGAAAGAAGAGAAAAGCAAATCCTTGCTGTTCTCGAAAAGTACGACATCAAGTCAATCGAAGAGTGCAGAGAAATCTGCCAGGCAAAGGGCTTTGACCCTTACAAAATCACAGAGGGCATTCAGCCAATCTGCTTTGAAAACGCAAAGTGGGCTTACACAGTAGGCTGCGCTATCGCTCTTAAGAAGGGCTGCACACGCGCTGCTGACGCTGCTGCGGCAATCGGCGAGGGACTTCAGGCTTTCTGTATTCCTGGCTCAGTTGCAGACCAGCGTAAGGTAGGTCTTGGCCACGGTAACCTCGGCAAAATGCTCCTTGAGGACGAAACAGAATGCTTCGCTTTCCTTGCAGGTCACGAATCCTTTGCAGCTGCTGAAGGCGCAATCGGTATCGCAGAAAAGGCTAACAAGGTTCGTAAGCAGCCGCTTCGCGTTATCCTTAACGGTCTTGGCAAGGACGCAGCTCAGATTATCGCAAGAATCAACGGCTTTACATACGTTGAAACCGAAATGGATTATTACACGGGCGAGGTTAAGGAAATTTTCCGCAAGCCTTACTCAACAGGTCTTCACTCAAAGGTTAACTGCTACGGCGCTAACGACGTAACAGAGGGCGTTGCTATTATGTGGAAAGAGGGCGTTGACGTTTCTATCACAGGTAACTCAACAAACCCGACCCGTTTCCAGCACCCTGTTGCAGGCACATACAAGAAGGAATGTGTTGAAAAGGGCAAGAAGTATTTCTCAGTTGCATCAGGCGGCGGCACAGGCCGTACGCTTCATCCCGACAATATGGCAGCAGGTCCTGCTTCCTACGGTATGACAGACACTATGGGCAGAATGCACTCAGACGCTCAGTTCGCCGGCTCTTCATCAGTTCCCGCTCACGTGGAGATGATGGGACTCATCGGCATGGGCAACAACCCGATGGTTGGCGCAACAGTTGCATGCGCTGTTGCAGTTGAAGAGGCTTCAAAGTAAGCAATAGCAACAGTTTTTGCTTAACTGCTGATAATAAAAAATGGCTGTCTTGCGACAGCCATTTTTATATTTATTATTTAACATTTATTTTTACATTTTTGCTCATACCTTTATAGTATTTGTTGCCGGCAAACTTGACTTTGGCTTTAAAGTTTCCTTTTTTGGTGAGATTTTTCATTTTAAAGATGGCTTTGCCCTTGGTGTTTGTTGTGGCTTTGTATTGTTTGTTTTTTACCTTGATGGTAAGTTTTGCTTTTTTTATCGGCTTTCCTTTGTCATCCTTTAAGGTAACGGTGTATTTCTTTATTTTCGTCGCCTGTTTATATGATTTTGCTGTTGCTATCAGTTTCGGCTTGCATTTGTTTACGACATATTTGCAGGTGACGGATTTGCTTTCACAGGTAACCATTATGCTATAGGTTTTAGGAGCAAGGGAACCAGACGGCTTGATTTTGGCAGTGCCGGATTTATCGGTTACACTTTCGTAAGATTTTTCGTTAATTGTAGCAGTAACGTTTTTACCCGCCATCTTATTACCGTTAATATCGTACACCTTGATGACAATATCCTTACTTGTACCGTAAGTGGCAGTAACATTAACAACCGTTATCTTATCTACTAACACACGAAAATGAGCGGTCAGGGTAATATTCCTTGTGACAGTGAATGAGTAATTTGCCGCATTGGAGACCTTGGTGTCGCCTTCGTACCAGCCGTCAAATGCATAGCCGTTATCGGGGGTTGCAGTGAGACGCGCCGTGGCGCCTTCAGCTGCAAGGAACCCGCCGTCAGCAGTGCCGCCTGCGGCAGCCGTTGCGATGACGGTGTAATAGGTCTGAGGCGGCTCGGGCGAAGAGTTCAGCGTAAAGGTGATTGATTTATACGGACCGAAATCAGGAGAAATTGTAAATTTCTGTGCAAGCTTTCCTACAGCTTCAGGCAGAAGCTGAATTGTATATACAGGCTCCACGCTCGGTGCAACGGGCTCAAGCTGTGTGATTTTTGCGTCAGCCAAGCTGTCATTGTTAAAATCAATCATAGTAATTTCGGGAGAGGGGTTTTCTCCGTCCCATTGCGGAAGCATATCTATAGAATAGAGATACTCCTTCTCGCTCATTTCTTTAACGCTTCCGTCGGAAATATCAATTGTTACATCGGAGCGCTCGGCAAGTATTGCCGAAACGGTGATGTTATGATCAGGCATAAGATATTCGCCTTTTACGGTTTCGTTTCCGTCAATAAGAAATTCATCGGTAAAATATTTGCCCTCGGGAGCATCACCTTCGGCTGTGAAAAACAGCTGTGTTCCGGGCGTTGCCGTGGTTATCGGATTATGGGTTTCGTCATACACGGTGGTATAACTGTCAGCCTGAATGTCATATACCGTATCCTCAAATACAGGCGTTTCCTCAGCATAAACCGGGACAGCGCAAAGCACGGAAATTATCAGCGCAAGTGCGGAAAAAACAGCGGTTAATTTTTTCATTTTATTACTTCCTTTCTCAAATTAATTGGTTTGTTAAATATTCCTATATTTGTATTGTAAAAGATGTTCACAAAAAAGTCAATATAAGGCGTTAAGTAGTTTTTTATTTACACTTAAACAAACAGCAGATTATTCATTATAATGTGTGCGTGATAATTAAATATGATGTGTTCCGGTAAAACACATTGATATTTAACTAAATCAGTAATAGAAAGGTTTTGCAGACTTCTTCGGCATTAGTCACATTATCATTTCACATTATAATTTCGTTGAAATGATGGGACTTATCGGCATGGGCAACAACCCGATGGTTGGCGCAACCGTTGCTTGTGCAGTTGCAGTTGAAGAAGCAAGCAAATAATATATAAAGCAATAATATTAAACGCTCGGCAATGCCGAGCGTTTTTCTGTTGCATATTTTTTAAGATTATGCTAAAATGAAAGAGCCAAATAATTTACATTTGAATATTTTTCAGAAATAGACAGCTATGTTTTTGTTAAAAACATAGGCTTCTAATAATGCTGTTTATTTCTGAATGGTATGTAAATTGTTTGGCGACAATCGAAGCTGTGTGTTTTTGTGCGTATGGCTTCGGCTGTGCGCATTTTTTATTATTTATGAAGGGATAGGTGTTATTATGGAAGATGAAGAATATTTAGCTTTGGGTGAGTTTTCAACATTGTCACTAAAGATTGTGGCAGGAGTATTTGGCTTTCTGATATTGAGTAGTATTATAAGTAGCATATTTGAAAAGCAAGCGAATTATTTAGGAACAATTATTCTTTTACTTATAATATTTTCGGCAGTGTTTTTCCCAATGCTATATTCGTTTAAGCACAAATCGTTGACAGTAACCGATAAACGTATTCGTGGTACGATAGGAAGAAAAACTGTTGATTTGCCACTTGACTCCGTTTCTGCGGTTTCAATTAAAAACGCTGTTTTTGGAATGACAGCAACGTTAGCTTTTTCTACATCTTCGGGTGTAATCAAATTCAGAGGATTACAAAACGGTAATTTGGTTTTCTCTGTTGCAAAGGATTTGATTAATCAAAGACAGTCAGGTTTCGATTCAACTGTTCAGGAAGCAACAAATAATCAATCAAACAGTAATGAATTATCTAAAATCAAAGAACTGAAAGATTTGCTCGATATAGGCGCAATCACTCAGGAAGAATTTGACGCAAAGAAAAAAGAATTATTAGGCTTATAAAACATTAAAAGCAGAGGCTTGCACCTCTGCTTTGTTTTTGTTTAATTGTTGTTTCCTTTTGGTTGATTTTTGTACACTTTTGGTTAGCATTTTGTTTGATTCTTGACAGCGGGCGGCTTATAAATTGTAATCTTCTTAATGGGTGCATCATCAAACAATGATGATGTGTCTAACATATCCCGCTGCATTGTGATTATTTGTTTGAAGTTCCCGCTTTAAGCGACTGCGGAGCAGGCGCGTCCCGAAAAAACGAGCGAAGCGAAGTTTTTTATGTTGAAATGATGGGACTTATCGGAATGGGCAACAACCCGATGGTTGGTGCAACAGTTGCTTGTGCAGTTGCAGTTGAAGAAGCAAGCAAATAAACTTATAAAAAGGCTATCCACTAGGATAGTCTTTTTTTATTGACGGATGTTGAAATCCGTTTTTTGC
>JAFWKC010000022.1 GCA_017514345.1 Eubacterium sp. | reverse complement strand
ATACACCACCTTCAAATATTTGGGATCCTTGGGATTAATTTCGATTTTTTCACGGATATTGCGAATATGAACTGTTACGGTTTTTTCAGCTCCGAAAGAAGGCTCGTTCCAAACAGCTTCATATATTTGTGAAGAAGATAATACACAATTCAAATTTTGCATCAAATATTCAAGAATTTTGAACTCATGAGCCGTAAGTCTTACCTCATCACCATCGAGCGTTACAAGTTTTTTCTTAGTATCAAGCACTAATCCACCTGTAACAAGCTGACTGTCGGTAATCATCATAGAACCGAGAGTTGAGTAACGTCTTATTTGACTTTTTACTCTTGCCATTAGCTCGAGAGGATTAAACGGTTTTGTAACATAATCATCAGCGCCAAATGACAAGCCAGCGATTTTGTCGGTATCTTCGCTTTTTGCAGAAAGCATTATTATCGGAAAATTATACTTTTCTCGTATTTTAAGTGTTGCCGAAATACCATCGACCTCAGGCATCATTATATCAAGCACAAGACAATGAATATCATCATTTTCAATAATTTCAAGCGCTTCTCTTCCATTAGATGCAGTCAATACATTATATCCCTCCTGTTCAAGATAAATCTTAACGGAATTACAAATCGCCGTATCATCATCGCAAACCAATACATTATACATATTTATCCCTCCATACACATTAAATCAAATTAGATTAAAGTTTAAATAAAGCAATTATAAAGATATTTCAAAGAATTCAAATAAAAAAGGCAGTTAATCACTACCTTTCTTCTTCATCATCGGGAATTGTTTCTGCCGTGCCGTAGAGCTTTATGTCCTTACGGGCATTTTCCTCCTGCGGCTTATCCATAATTATATCCCATACGTATTTATATTTGTCAAGCGAGGCGTTAGGAAAAATACGTCGTATACGCTCGACAAGCTTGTTTTCATTTTGCATTGACTTAATCGACTTTGCAACAAACTCATTTTCCATAAGCCTGTTATTCAAATCAATTACCTGCTCACGCGTAAGGTCTACGCCCTTTTGCGTTTCTGTAATCATAGTGTTCTGAATATGCTTAACTGCGGCTATTACGCCCTTTAGGTCAGAAATTGTTCCCGTAAGGTCAATTACAAATATTGAGTAAAGAACAAAGCAAAGCACATACATTAAGTTATCGGGAATAACGTCAATCAGCTTAAACACAAGCGGCTGAAGGAGCTTGACAATCAGCACAGCTCCCGCGCCGAAAATGAGCAGTCCGTTCAGGTAAACTCTGCCGTTGATATTAAAACGTCTTGAGGAATAATCCCACCACATAGCGTGAAACAGCTTTTCAAGTAAAAAGTGCGTAATATATTCAAGACTGCCGCAAAGCAAAAGCCCGAAAATAAACACAAGAAAAATATTATTCACCCTGCCATACAAGACAGCCGTACACAGCACAGCGCCCGTACCGTAAATAGGACACACGGGACCGAAAAGGAAGCCTCTTTTTACGACCTTTTTATCCCTGATGAGATAAAGCAGCGTTTCCATTATCCAGCCTGCAAAGCTGTAAATTACGAAAGTGAAGAAGTAAGCGCAAATAGTGTTTAACATTCGCTTGCCCTCCTCTCTATTTCGTCGTAAACAGGTCTGAATTTTTCAGAAAGCTTGATATAATCCGCCGTCGCACAGCGTTTATCAGTAAGAGTAAGTATCCATGAGCCACGGTATTTAGGAAGCTCAACGCACGTCGGAAACATATGGCTTAAAATCATATTTTTCTGCACGGGAGTAAGCTTTCCGAAATGCTCTTCAATATTCTTCACGGACTGCTTTGGATGATAGTATATGTGATTTTCTTCGTGCTTTTCAGTATACCATTCATAAAGATAAAAGTCGTGAAGAAGCGCAGCGCGAACAATCTCGCGCGTATTTTCCACAGACATTTTTTCGCATACCTTCATCACGTTATACGACACATATACGCTATGATAATGCGTCGTAATGTCACCGTGATGGCGGTAGCTTTTCATACTTTTTACAAGCTCGTCGCTAAGCAAATCTCCTGTAATAGCAACGAACTCGTCAATGAATTTTGATTCTTTACTGATATCCATAATAACAATAGTATATATAAAGTTAGCTGAAAAGTAAACACAAAATCTTCATTTTTGTCAATTCTGAATAAAACAAATATAATTCAAATTGAATATAATGAAAATAGGATGTTTAAAAAATGAAATATCAGGCAAAAATACTAATGAGATTTATTATTAGGTGATAAAAATGTATGTTAAACGCGGCGATATATTCTATGCCGATTTAAGTCCCGTAATTGGCTCGGAGCAAGGCGGCGTAAGGCCTGTTTTAATAGTACAAAACGACGTTGGAAATAAGTTTTCACCGACAGTTATTGCGGCCGCCATAACGTCAAAGCAGGACAAAAACAGCCTGCCGACGCACATTGAGGTCGACGCAAAGGACTGCGGACTGTCAAAGGACAGCGTTATACTGCTTGAACAGGTACGCACTATAGACAAAAAACGCCTTCGCGAGAAAATGGGCGCACTTGACGTAAACGATATGGGAAAGGTAAATGAAGCACTATCAGTTAGCTTCGGGCTATAAACTAAGACTCCTGCAAAACAGGAGTCTTATACTATTTTATTTGTTCTTTTCTTTTTTGATGATTTGATACTTAAGCTTAACCTTCAGTATCCTGCGAACAGAGTCATCAATTCTCTTTTCGGATATATCTCCGTCATTAACAGCGTTGCGGATTGCATAAAGCGAGGTTTTGCCGTATGGGGTACAAAGCATATCATTACCTGCGATTACTGCACGCACCGCAACCTCCTCGTCGCTGCCGTACTTGTTTACAACTCCCCTCATTCCAAGTCCGTCGGTAATAATAATTCCGTCGAATTTCATTTCCTCACGAAGATATCTATGCACCTTTCTTGACATAGAAGCTGTATTCCTGCCGTCAAAGGCTTTAACGACGTTATGGCTAACCATAATCATTGGAACGTTATCCTTAATTCCCTGCTTAAACGGAAGAAGGTCGCGCGATTCAAACGTTTTCAGGCTGCGCTTGTCAACAATAACGCTTTTGTGAGTGTCGCCATTTCCGCCGTACCCAGGAAAATGCTTGAGCGTGGCGATAACATTTCTTTTGTTCATCATAGGAACAACGGTATGGATAAATTTTGACGTCTTTTTCGCGCTGTTAGAAAAGCTACGCTTATACATAAAGTCGCCCGAAGAATACGTCACGTCAGCTACGGGTGCAAGATTTGTGTTTATACCGAGCTTTTTAAGGAAGTTTGACTTATTCGAAGCATCCTGCCTTATAAGGTCGTACCCGCCAAGCTTATAAAGATTTCGCGGGGATTTATAGCGCTTTGAGCGGAAATTCCTGTATAACGAAGCGCGTACTACCGTTCCGCCCTCCTCGTCAACGGCAATCATCATTTTGATTTTGCTTGCTTTCTGCCAGCCGTTGATTTTGTTCTTTACCTTTTTCGGTGTGGAGCCAGAAAAATCGTTGGCGAACAGAAGATAACCACCGTACTGATATTCCTCTTGCTTAGAACATGCGCCGCTACTCGGAACGTAAACTAACAGCATTTGAGCGATTTTTTCCTTGAGCGTCATTTTTGATATAAGATAATCAACGTACTCGTCGTCGCTCATTGATGTTACGTCCAGCTCAGCTTCGTCCTGAGCGTATGCGTTAAATGCACCAAAGGTGGCGCTGAAAACCAGCACCACCGATAGTGAAATTATAAATAATTTCTTTATAATTCTGTTCATAGCTGTAGATTAGTCAACCTTTGGAAGCTTAGCAGCATATTCAGCAAGCTCCTCGTCAGTTGGGATATAGTCATCCATCTTGCCGTCGTGGAACTTCTCGTATGCAACCATATCAAAGTAACCAGTACCAGTAAGACCGAATACGATTGTCTTTTCTTCGCCAGTTTCCTTGCACTTAAGAGCTTCGTCAATTGCAACGCGGATAGCGTGTGAGCTTTCCGGTGCAGGAAGAATACCCTCAACACGGGCAAACTGCTCAGCAGCTTCAAATACTTTTGTCTGCTCAACAGATACAGCCTCCATAAGACCGTCATCATAAAGCTGTGAAAGAACAGGGCTCATACCGTGATATCTAAGACCGCCTGCGTGGTTTGCTGACGGGATGAAGTCAGAGCCGAGAGTATACATCTTTGCAAGCGGGCATACCATACCAGTATCGCAGAAATCATATGCGTACTTACCGCGTGTAAAGCTCGGGCATGAAGCAGGCTCAACAGCAATTATTCTGTAATCAGCCTCGCCGCGAAGCTTTTCGCCCATAAACGGAGCAATAAGTCCGCCAAGGTTTGAGCCGCCGCCTGCACAACCGATAATAATGTCAGGCTTGATGTCATACTTATCAAGAGCAGCCTTTGTTTCAAGGCCGATGATTGACTGATGAAGAAGTACCTGATTTAATACTGAGCCAAGAACATATCTGTATCCAGGATTCTTTACAGCAACCTCAACTGCTTCTGAAATAGCGCAGCCAAGTGAGCCCGTCGTTCCAGGATGCTCAGCGTTAATCTTCTTTCCAATCTCTGTTTCCATTGACGGAGAAGGTGTAACAGAAGCGCCGTATACACGCATAACCTCACGTCTGAAAGGCTTCTGCTCATAAGAAACCTTAACCATAAACACCTTACAATCAAGGTCAAGATAAGAACAAGCCATTGAAAGAGCTGTACCCCACTGGCCTGCTCCAGTTTCTGTTGTTACGCCCTTTAAGCCCTGCTTTTTAGCATAGTAAGCCTGAGCGATTGCAGAATTGAGCTTATGTGAGCCGCTTGTGTTGTTACCTTCAAACTTGTAGTAAATCTTTGCAGGCGTCTGAAGCTTTTCTTCAAGACAATATGCTCTTACAAGCGGTGCAGGACGGTACATCTTATAGAAGTCACGGATTTCCTGCGGAATATCGATGTACTGATTTTCGTTGTCAAGCTCCTGTGCTACGAGATCTTCACAGAATACTCCGCCAAGCTCTTCAGCCGTCATTGGCTGATGTGTACCAGGATTAAGAAGCGGTGCAGGCTTATTCTTCATATCTGCACGAACGTTATACCATTTCTGGGGCATTTCGCTTTCTTCAAGATAAATTTTGTAGGGAATTTTCTTTTCTTCTGCCATTGTTTTGTCCTCCTTAATAATTATTTTGTGTAATGGCATTGTCGGAACAAAACAAAAAAGTCCTGCCCCAACTGCTGGGACAGGACTGAATATCCTGTGGTGCCACCCGGCTTGACGAAAATTATCGCCCACTCAGTGCATATCTATCAATATGCTGACTTATGATTACGGAAGTCTGCCGTCTTGCTTACTATAATTTCAGCTCGCCCTCAGGAGTCCATTCATCTTTCTGCTTAACACCGCAATCCCACCGCCTGCGGCTCTCTAAGGATAAGTATAGAAAAATTACTTACTCTCCCTCATCGGTTTATGTGTCATATTCTAATACAAACAAATCAGTTTGTCAAGAATTTTTTTGAAATTTATTTTGAAATTCTTATAACATTCCACGAAAACGGCTTCAATACAGCGTTCATAACAGTTCCGTCCATTGTTGGCAAATCATTGTTATGAGGCTTTACAAGCTCGTTTTCAAAGGAATTTTCATCGTTGATACCGTATCCGTCCATAGATATGAACTGCGTCGGCTTGTACCCGTCAAAGTCCATAAGATTGACAGAAAGCTCCTGCTCCTCGTCAAGTGATTTGTTGACAACGAACAGCGTTAAGCTCTCATTTTCCTCGTCATAGGTTGCTATGCTTTCTATGTAAGGAACGTCAGTAAATTCCTTGCAGTCGTACTTGTCACATACAATAATCGGATTAAGCGCAACGCCTCTGCCGAAATTCGACATATGCTCAAAGGGATAGAAAATTGTTTGCTTGAAAACTCCCCCGCCCGTCTGTGTGAAAATAGGCGCGATTACGTTAACAAGCTGAGCAAGACAAGCAATCTTTATCCTGTCACAATGACGAAGCAGCGTAATAAGCATTGAGCCAATAAGAAGCGCGTCCTCAAAATTATAAATATCTTCAAGAATATGAGGAGCACAGCTCCAGCGGTCAAACGGCTTATTGTCGCTGTGGTACCATACGTTCCATTCGTCAAACGAAAGATTAATCGTCTTTTTGCTGCGCTTTTTTGCCTTGATATAATCACAGACGCATATAACTGAGTGGATAAATTCCTCAAGCTCAAGCGTCTTTGCAAGGAAAGACGGAGTATCGCTTAGCTTGTTGTCGTAATACTGATGAAGCGAAACGTAGTCGATGCTGTCGTATGCAATATCGAGCGACTGAGCTTCCCATTCACCGAAGGTCAGCGAGCTTCTGCTTGAAGAGCCGCAAAGCACCGTTTCGATTCTGTCGTCGGTCCACTTCATCATTTTTGAAGCTTCGTTTGCAAGCTTGCCGTAGTCAACAGCCGTTTTCGCGCACATCTGCCAACGTCCGTCCATCTCGTTTCCAAGACACCAGAGCTTTACGTCCCACGGTTTTTCATAGCCGTGTGCTTTTCTGAGGTCAGACCACGCAGAATTACCCTCGTGATTCATATATTCAACAAGATTTCGAGCTTCATCGGCGCCTCTCGTTCCGAGGTTTACAGCCATCATACATTCCGTATTTGCCTTCTGGCACCACTTCATAAACTCATTTGTACCAAAGGTATTAGGCTCGGTAGTTCCCCAAGCCAAGTCAAGCCTGTTCGGTCTTTTTTCAACAGGACCTACACCGTCCTCCCAATTGTAGCCAGAAACGAAGTTTCCTCCAGGATAGCGTACAATCGGTACGTTAAGCTCGTTTACAAGCGACAGCACGTCCTGTCTGAAACCGTTTTCATCAGCTGTCGGATGTCCAGGCTCAAATATTCCGCCGTAAACAGCTCTGCCGAGATGCTCAATAAAGGAGCCGTATATTCTTTTGTCAATTTCGCCTATCTGAAATTCTTTTGCAAGTGTAATTTTAGCTTTCATAATTCACCTATGCGCCTGTCTTTTTACCGTAGATTGTTGTCTTGTTATACTTTCTGTAAGGTACAACCTTATAATAATATTTCTTCTTACCCTTAACGGTAATAGAAACCTTCTTTGCGCCAACACGCTTATATTCCTTGTACGTACCGTTTTTCTTTGCAGAACGGTAAATAATATAACCCTTAACGTTCTTTACCTTTTTCCAGGAAACCGTAGTCTTTGATTTAGTGCGCTTTACTTTGAGCTTGCCCTTTATTTTCGGTATTGTAAAGGTCTTGTCTTTAAGATAGATAGCGCCCTTTCCGTTACCCGAGAACGAATTAGAAACATAAATCGTAGCCGTTGAAGTACCGTTAACGTTAAGGCCGAAATACTGAGCGTTACGCACCTTATTCCACGAAAGCTCGTTATTTTTTGAATAAGACGTAAGCATAATACCGCTTGCGAGCTTTCCGTTTACGTTGTTGTTGAAAATCTTGTTCTTGTTAGCGTTTTTAAATAGCATACCGCAATTTGAGCCAGACGCTTTAACCTTTCCGTTTATCTTATTATTATAAACGGAGGAGTTGTTAACGTACTTAAACTCCATACCGCAGGAATTTGCTGTGCTGATATTAACGGTATTATCGTTTACTCTTAGATTATTAGCAAGATAGCTTCCGCTTTTCAGTCCTGTTCTGTTAGCTGTATCAGCACTCATCACGCCGCCGTAAACGCCGATGCCGCAGCTCTGAGCGTATGAAGACACCTTTTTGACGTTAATTGTATTACCAGAAATCTCTGTGTTAACGTTCGTCTGGATTTGCGCCGCAGACGCGTTTTCAAACGGCATCCACAAAACAGACGTGAGGTTCTTGGTCGGATAAAGCTCAACAAAGATACCAACGCTTGCATTATTAATTGTATTATTCTTTATAGTACTATTAATATAGTTAAACGTTGAAATAGCCTTGTTAGAAATATTGTTAAAGGTATTATTTTCAATATGCATATTGTAAAAATAACTGCCAATAACAGCCGAACGCGTACCAACGCCTGCAAAAAGTCCGTCAAAAGTACAGTTCTTAACGGTAATATCAGAGCAAGGCGTGTCGTCCATATAAATCGTTGACTTAAAGTGCTCCTCGCTGTGAATGGGGTCAATCTGTATACCCTCGCCGCTTGTGTTTTTACTGCGCTTGTAGCCTGTAATAGTAAGTCCGTCAAAGGTTACGTTACGCGCAGCACCAACCTCAATATGGTGCGAATCATAAACATTTTTTACAGTAAAGTTTCTGTAAACAATATTTTCACAGTGCATAAGACGCATAGCGCAGCTCTGTTGTTTGTAGTTATTGTTCCATATACCGCCTGTAACTACAATGTTTTTGTAGCCGTCGTACGCATAATTGATGTCCTTGTAGTGACCTGTACGAAGAAGCGAGCCGTCCTCAAAGTTCCTGATAAATTCGGTATCGGGCTGAAGATTAAGCTTTGTATTGCTGTAAATATGCAATCCGCGTGAGAGCTTATACGTACCCGACGGAACGTTTACGGTAAGGTCAATCATATCGGTTAAGCGTGCCTTATCAAGCGCACCGTCGATAACGTCCGCTGGGTCATTTTGAGCAAGCTCCTCCTGAGTAATATCAACAACGATAGTTTCTACTATGTTTTCCTGCTCGTCGGCATAGGCTGTAATACCAGTCATAAACAAAAACATTACAGCCAGAATCAGCGATAATACTTTTTTCATTATTTCACAAACTTTCTGAATATTTTTTTACCCTTTTTAACTACAACGCCCTCAGCGAGCATATCGGCTGTAACAGCATAGAAAACGTCGGTAATCTTTTCGCCGTTTACGCTTACGCCGCCCTGCTGGATAAGGCGTCTGCCCTCACCATTAGATTTAATCATATCGGATTTAATCATCATTGAAAGCACAGTAATTTCACCGTTTTCGAGGTCTGAGTCCTCAATAATGGTCTGCGGCATATTTGAATCATCGCTGCCGCCTGCAAAGAGAGCTCTTGCAGCATTTTGCGCCTTTTGCGCTTCCTCCTCGCCGTGAACGAGTTTAGTAAGCTCATAGGCAAGAATTTCCTTGGCAGTATTGAGCTGTGAGCCCTCCCAAGCGTCCATCTTTCTGATTTCCTCCATAGGAAGGAACGTAAGCATTCTGATGCACTTTAAAACATCGGCGTCGTCAACGTTACGCCAGTACTGATAGAAATCGTAAGGACTTGTCTTTTTCGGGTCAAGCCACACTGCGTTGCCTGCTGTTTTGCCCATCTTCTTGCCATTTGAGTCGGTAAGAAGCGTGATTGTCATTGCGTGTGCGTCTTTGCCGAGTTTCTTTCTGATAAGCTCAGTACCGCCGAGCATATTGCTCCACTGATCGTCGCCGCCGAACTGCATATTGCAGTCATAGTGCTGGAAGAGATAGTAGAAATCGTAGCTCTGCATAATCATATAGTTGAACTCGAAGAAGGAAAGTCCCTTTTCCATTCTCTGCTTATAGCACTCGGCACGAAGCATATTATTTACAGAGAAGCAGGCTCCGACCTCGCGAAGCACCTCAACGTAGTTAAGGTCAAGAAGCCAGTCTGCGTTATTAACCATAATAGCCTTATCCTCGCCGAACTCGATAAAGCGTTCCATCTGCTTTTTGAAGCATTCTGCGTTGTGGTCAATGTCCTCGCGAGTAAGCATTTTTCTCATATCCGTTCTGCCTGACGGGTCGCCAATCATCGTTGTGCCGCCGCCAATAAGAGCAATTGGCTTGTTACCTGCGTCCTGAAGCCTTTTCATAAGCGTAAGTGCCATAAAATGACCTGCCGTCAGGCTGTCAGCGGTACAGTCAAAGCCGATATAAAACTTTGCCTTGCCTTCATTAACCATCTTGCGGATTTCGTCCTCGTTAGTTACCTGAGCGATAAGTCCGCGTTCTATCAGTTCTTCATATACTCCCATTTGTATATCCTCCAAATTAGTTTTCGTTTAATAAATCCTCTGCTGATTTTATCAGCGAGTCTGTTATTTCAAGTCCGCCCATAATCCTCGCAAGCTCTAGCTTTCTTTCCTCATAACCAAGGCTTGTAACAGAGGTGTATGTACGGTCATTTTTATATTCCTTTGAAATCAGAAGATGATTGTCGGCAACAGACGCAATCTGAGCCGAATGAGTAACACAGATAACCTGTGTATGCTCGCTGACTGATTTCAACTTAAGTCCTATTTTTCTGCTTGCGCGTCCGCTGACGCCTGTATCAATTTCATCAAATATCAAGGTATCAACATTATCGTTCTTCGCAATAATATTCTTAATAGCAAGCATTATTCGTGAAAGCTCGCCGCCTGACGCAATTTTCTGAAGCGGCTTCGGCGGCTCGCCTGGATTAGTAGAAATAAGAAATTCGATATTGTCGTAGCCGTTAGAAGATAGCTTCCCCTTTGCAAAGCTGACAATAAAGCTTATTTTCGGCATATCAAGAAATGCAAGCTGTTCCTTGACGTCGCTTTCGAGCTTTCGTGCAAGTCGGTATCGGTAATTGCTCAGTTCATTGGCTTTAGTTATAGTTCTGTCATAAGCCTTGTCATACTCTGCGTTAAGCCTTTCGAGCTCCTCGTCTGAATTGACTATGGAGTCACGCTCCTTTACTGCATTATCAAGGTATTCGAGCATTTGCTCCTCGCTGTCGCCGTACTTTGAGGCGAGCTGATAAAGCAAATCAAGGCGCGAATCAAGCTTTTCAAGCTCGTCGTCGGAAAAATCAATCTCAGAAATACGCTTCTGCGCGCCGTCCTTTAGCTTTTCGGCATTATCAATTATTGTATCAAGTATTTCATAAAGCGGTTTGCTGCTATCGTCAAGCTCAGCAAGGTCGCCAAGCTCCTTTTGAAGAAGTGCGGCAACGCCCTCGATGCCAGCGTTATCATCAGTACCGTTAACGGCAGAAATGACGTTATTCATTACGCCAGCAATTGAACGTGAATTCTGAACAAGCTTTCTGCGTTTTTGAAGCTCCTCACGCTCGCCAAGCTTAATATCGGCTTCGGTAAGCTCCTTAATCTGATAATTGAGAAGCTCAAGCCGTCTGTCCTTTGTGTCAGCGTCTGCCGTTAACGTTTTTAAGCGTTTTCTTATGCTGACAAGCTCTCTGAATGCTTCTTTGTAAGAATTAATATATTCATCGCTGTCGCCCGTCATATCAAGAAATCTGTAATGATAATCTGGATTTAAAAGCTGCTGAGAGTCGTGCTGACCGTGAATATTAACGAGCATTGAGCCAAGCTCCTTAACCATCGAAACTGTAACAACAGTTCCGTTAATACGACAGGTGGATTTACCCTGCGAGGATATACGCCTTGAAATTATCAGCGTACCCTCCTCTGTATCAATTCCCATCTCCTCAGCTTTTGATAAAACAGCGTCGTTAACATTTTCAAACACAGCCGTTACAAATGCGTTATCAGCGCCGTGGCGTACAAGCTCCTTAGAGGTGCGCTCGCCCAAAACAGCGTTAATGGCGTCGACTAATATAGACTTACCCGCGCCCGTTTCACCCGTCAGCACGTTAAGCCCTGATATCAGCTCTATATCTGCCTTTTCTATAACGGCGATGTTTTCGATGTTAAGACTAATAAGCATTTAACATATTCCTTAATTTTTCTGTAAACTTGCTTGCTTTTTCTTCGCTTGTGCAAAGAATAAAAATTGTGTCGTCGCCTGCAATAGTGCCAAGCACTTCCTCAAGCTCCATAGAATCAATTGCAGCGCAGGCTGCGTTAGCCATACCTGCAAAGCACTTGATTACAACCGTATTAAGTGCGTAGTCGATTTTGATAATTGATTCGTTGAAGATGCCGCCAGCGCGCTTTGTGATATTATTGGTATTTTTCTTGCCCGTTGAATAAACGTATCTGCCCTTAGAGGACAAGTCTTTGACAAGTCTTAGTTCCTTAATATCCCTTGAAATCGTAGCCTGAGTAACCTCATAGCCGTAATCTAAAAGCAGCTCCTGCAGCTCCTCCTGCGTTTCAATTTCCTGTGAAGAAATGAGTTCCAATATTTTTGCCTGTCTGCGTTTCTTCATAATCAATTTCGCCTTTCAATAATTTTTTTATTTAAAATTTCATAAAAATTTTCAGGTTTTACCTTTATTAAATCTGCGGTAAAATCAGATTTTGAAATAACTATTTGCGTATTTGTATCAACAAAAATCGAGCTGCCACCGTCAATTGAGAGGAAGGCGCCGTTGTTGATTTCGCTTGAAACAGTTAACAAAAGCTCTTTATCAGAAGAAAAAACAATGCTTCTGTTAACAAGCGAGTGCGGACAAATCGGCGTTACGACGAAGCAGGAATTATCGGGGCTTACAACAGGACCTCCCGCCGCCATAGAATACGCAGTTGACCCCGTAGGCGTAGAAACAATCATACCGTCGGCACGCGTGTTCGTTACGGGACGTCCTTCACAAAAGACGTTAATATCAATTAGCCTTGCAACATCGCCGCGCGATATAACAGCGTCATTAAGGCAGTGATACTCCCCTTCACTGACGCCGTTTTGAATAACCTCGGCTTTTAACATCATTCGCTTTTCTACAATAAAATCGCCGCTTACGATATTTGACAAAAGCGATAGCTCGTTTTTCTCAAGTCCGCTCATAAAGCCGAGCCGTCCAGCATTAATACCGAGCGTAGGCACACCGTCGAGCGAAGCTGTCTTAGCTACGTTAAGAGTAGTGCCATCGCCGCCGACAGCAATAGCAAGGTCAAAGCCGCTTACGACTTCTGGCGAAACGTCATAGTCCGCGCCGAGCTTTTCAAGCTCAGTCTTAATCTCTGCTGTCAGCTCCTTAACGCCGTCGTTATTCATATTTGGAAATACTGCAATTTTCATTATTTATCCAGCTCCGAATGTGAAAGATTAACTATATCCTCGGCGCTTATGCCGTCAGATAATTTCGGGTTGTCAGATTTAACAAGATAAATCAGATATTCTATATTGCCCTCTGGACCCTTGATAGGAGAATACTGAAGTCCACGTACATCAAAGCCGTCCTTCACGGCAAGAGAAATAATACTATCTACAACTTCAATATGAACTGACTTATCGCGCACAACGCCCTTTTTTCCTACCTTGTCCTTCCCTGCTTCAAACTGCGGCTTAATAAGGCAGACTGCCTCGCCGTCGCTTGAAAGCAGATTATTAAGAACAGGAAGAATGTGATAAAGCGAGATAAACGAAACGTCAACGCTTGCAAAATCAATATCGTCTGGTATCTGCTCGCGCGTACAGTATCTGAAATTCGTTCTTTCAAGATTGACTACGCGTTCATCTGTACGAAGCTTCCATGCAAGCTGGCCGTATCCTACGTCAACTGAATATACCTTAACGGCGCCGTTTTGAAGCATACAGTCCGTAAAGCCGCCTGTTGAAGCACCGACGTCCATACAGATTTTTCCGTTTAGCGAAATAGGAAACTCCTTCATCGCTTTTTCAAGCTTCAGTCCGCCGCGTGAAACGTATTTAAGCGCTGAGCCGCGGAATTCAAGCTTGTCCGTGCGTTTAATCTCCGTTCCTGCTTTATCTGCTTTTTGATTATTTACGTACACCTGACCTGCCATAATGAGCGCCTTTGCCTTCTCGCGCGAAGGTGCAAAGCCTGCTTCAAAAACTGCAACGTCAAGTCTGACTTTATCGCTCAATATATATACCCCGTGCAGATTAACTGCCGCTGATTAGTTTTATTATTGACTCTCTGTCAAGATTGTATTTTTTGAGCTGAGAAGCAACGGGAGCCTGCTTTACAAACTCGTCGTTAACGGCAATATGGTGATATACTGCGTCAATGCCGTTTTCTGCAAGCATCGCGCCGAAGTGTTCGCCAACGCCGCCGCTTCTTATGCCCTCTTCAAAGAAATAGATGTTCTTTGCATTTTTAACGTGATTTATAACCTCAACGTCAATCGGTTTAATTCTGTTCAGCTTAATAACGTATGCATTATCAAGACTTTCGAGCGCACCGTAGCACTCACAGAATTCACGTCCATAGGTTACGATACAATTTGTATTCTGCTCGTTACCGAACACGCTAAATGCTTCCTTCTGGTATTCATAGCCCTCTGGCTTAGCGCATTCCTTACCGCGCGGATAACGAATTGCAACGGCTCCGCTGTCCTTATAGATAGCCTGATACATCATCGACGACAGCTCGTCAAAGTAGGTCGGAGCGTAAATCCTGAGATTTGGGACGCTCATAAGAAACGCCGTATCAAAAAGTCCGTGGTGGCTTTCGCCGTCCTCGCCAACAAAGCCTGCTCTGTCAATACAGAAAACAGTTTTCAGCTTTTGCATAGCGACGTCGTGTATAAGCTGGTCGTATGACCTTTGAAGGAAGGTAGAATATACTGCAAAAAACGGAACCATTCCGTTTCGTGCAAGACCGCCAGAGAACGTAACGGCGTGCTGTTCTGCAATACCTACATCAAAAAAGCGTTTTGGATACTTCTTTGAAAACTCAACAAGTCCAGTACCTGTTGACATAGCAGCAGTAACAGCGCAAACTCGCGAATCCTTTTCGGCAAGAGCGCAAAGAGAGCTGCCGAAAACAGATGAAAACGTGTCACCGCTGCTCAAAGGCTCTCCCGTTTCTATATTAAACTTGCCGATACCGTGAAACAGCGACGGATTCTTTTCCGCAAATTCATAGCCCTTGCCCTTAACCGTGTTAATATGAATCAGCACGGAGTGGCTGTGAGCCTTTGCAACTGTCAGCGCGTCAATTAAATCCTCAAGATTATGACCGTCAATTGGTCCGTAATATCTGAAGCCCAAATCCTCAAAGAAAGTATTTTTATAAACGCGCTTTCTGATTTTCTGATTTGCAAGCGTAATGCTGCGCGTAATATGCGCGCCGATTTTCGGAATACGCGCAATAAAGCGTGTAATTTTTGACTTGAAAGTAAAATATTTCGGCGAAGTTCTTATGTTAGTCAAATTCTTCGCCATAGTGCCGACGTTCGGGCTGATGGACATATTGTTATCGTTCAGAATAACGATAAGGTTTGAGCATTCGTTATTGTTGAGCGCCTCATAAGCAAGACCGCCTGTAAGCGCGCCGTCACCGATTACTGCAATAACCTTGCCCTTTTCGCCTTTAAGATGCTTCGCCTTAGCAAGTCCGATAGCTGACGAAACTGAGGTTGACGAATGACCTGACGAAAAGATATCGTGTTCGCTTTCATCGCGGCGCGTAAAGCCGCTGATACCGCCCTCTGTACGAAGCGTATTGAAGCTGTCTTTTCTTCCAGTAAGTATTTTATGAGTATAGCTCTGATGTCCGACGTCAAACACAATCTGGTCTGTCGGAGAATTAAACACCTTATGAAGCGCAACAGTCAGCTCAACCACGCCGAGATTTGACGCAAGGTGTCCGCCGTTTTCGCTGACAACCTTAATCATCAGCTCTCTGATTTCCGTACAAAGCGAAGCTAACTCGTCATTATTCAGATTTTTTATATCCTTTGGGCTGTTAACCGTGTTTAAAAATGACATATTCTCTTCCTGTTTATTTATCCCTCGACACTAAATATTTTGAAAGCTCAGTTACAAATTCAGTATTTTTGAAATTATCAAGCTCTGCAATAGCCGAAGCAGTAAGGTTTTCTACGTCCTTCTGCGCCTTTTTGTCGCCTGCAAGCGTAACGTAAGTCGTTTTTTCGTTCTCCTTATCGGAGCCGACGGGCTTGCCAAGCTTGCTTTCGTCACCGTATATATCAAGCAGGTCGTCCTTAATCTGAAAGGCAATTCCAAGATAATACGCATACCTTGATGCCGCCGCAATCTGTTCGTCCGTTGCTCCTGCGGCAATACAGCCCATAATACAAGCCGCCGAAATCAGCGCGCCAGTTTTGAGCTTATGTACCGTAAGAATTTCAGAAAGCGTAGGATTGCCCTGCTCATATTTCAAATCAATCACCTGACCGCCAATCATTCCGCCGACGCCTGCGTTTTGTGCAAGCAGGCTTACGGCTGTTGCCGCCGCTTCGCCGTCGAGGTCAGAATTTGCAATCAGTTCAAATGCGTGAGTAAGGAGCGCGTCGCCAGCAAGCAAAGCTATTGCTTCGCCGTACATTTTATGACAGGAAGGCTTGCCGCGGCGCATATCGTCGTCGTCCATACAAGGCAAATCGTCGTGAATAAGCGAGTAGGTATGAATATACTCAATTGCACAGGCAAGCGGAATAGCCTTGTTGACGTCTCCGCCGCACATCTTGCAAAACTCAATAGTGAGAATAGGACGAAGCCTTTTTCCGCCGTTAGCAAGCGAGTATCTCATAGCTCTCACAACATCCTTCTGACCGTCGTCGGCAGACGGCAGATTTTCTATAAGAGAGTCGTTGACTACTCTGATATATTCATTCATTCGTTCGTTCATCTGAGGTGTAAACATATCTGTTAGTCCTTTTCAATCTCGGTGATTTTTGCCTTTGCTTCATTCAGCTTCTTTGTGCAAAACGAAGTAAGCTTAGTTCCCTCTTCAAATAGCGCAAGCGCTTCATCGAGTGAAACCTCGTTCTTTTCAAGCAGAGAAACTATTTCATCAAGGCGTTCTACAGCCTGTTCATAAGTCATATTATCGCTCATTTATTTTACCTCCGTTACCGTGGCGGATATTTCGCCGTCAGAAAACAAGACTTCGATATTTTCGCCCTTGCTGACGCTCTTGACGCTACCTATAACGCCATTTTTACCTTTCGTTATTGAATAGCCGCGCGACATAACTGCAAGCGGGCTAAGAGCGTTAAGCGCTCTGACAGAGCCGATAAGCTTGTTTTCGGCAGAGTCAAGAATTGCCTTGTATGAATTATTCAGTCTTGTGCCTGCAAGGCTGATGCTGTTTTCAACGGTATTGAAGAAAGCATCTCTGTTTGACAGCGCAGATTTATTCCTGTAATAATCGAGCTTTGCCTCTTCATTTTCGATTTTATGCTCAATAGATGTTTCAATTGAAGCTGAAAAATTGTTAATCATCAGCATTTCATTTTTTGCATCGGGAACTGCAATCTCAGCCGCCGCGCTCGGTGTAGGAGCGCGCAAATCAGCGACAAAATCACATATTGTCGTATCCGTTTCGTGACCTACTGCGGAAATAACAAAGGTTTTGCACTTATGAACCGCGCGTGCAACCTCTTCGGTATTAAACGCCCACAAATCCTCAATCGAGCCGCCGCCTCTGCCGACAATAATAATGTCAACGTCATTTATAGCGTCGAGAAGCTCAAGCGATTTAACTATATCGGGAGCTGCAAGCTCGCCCTGAACGATTGTCGGTGCGATTACTATTTCTGTAAGCGGAAAACGTCTTGTAATAATATTCTTTATATCCTCAACAGCGGCGCCCATATTTGATGTTGCAACACCGACCTTTCGAGGATATTTCGGTTTAAGCTTTGTTGACGGTGCGAAAAGTCCTTCAGCCTCGAGCTTTTCCTTCAGCTGTTCAAAAGCTACCTGAAGCGCGCCCACGCCCTCGACCTGCATATCGCGCACATAAAGCTGATAAACGCCGTCACGCTCATAAACGTTTACCTGACCGAAGCACACAACCTTCATTCCGTTTTCAGGCTCAAATTTCAGCTTGTAGTTATCGCCCGAAAACATAACGCATTTAAGCTGACTCTTGCTGTCCTTTAGCGTAAAATACATATGTCCGCGGTTGTAGTGCTTGAAATTTGATATTTCGCCCTTGATGTATACGTTCTGAAGATGAGGTAGTTCGTCAAACAGCGATTTGACGTACATATTAACTTGTGAAACGGTTAAAACTGCCATATCAAATCAATCAGTTGTGTTTAAGCTGTGCAAATATCGCCGTGCCTGCCGCATTATCAAGCGAAAAATCAGGATTAGCAAAATACGCACCGTATTTATCAGTAATTCTGTTTCTTAACATTGTGTTTGAGGAAACTCCGCCAGAAAATATAACGGGAAGATTTCCGTATTCGCTGATTACCGCCGCGAGCATAGCGTCGACAGCTTCTGTGACGTATGATAGAACGAATTTGGAAATATCCTCATGCGGCTCTCCTCTGCTGAGCATTTCTTTTGCTTTATTTTCAACTCCGCTGAGCGAGCAGTCAGAGCCTTTCATCGACGGCTTAATCTTAAATTCCCTATTGCTGTTCTGCGCCATTTCATCAAGGCGCTTGCCGCACGGAAAATGCTCGCCCATCATAACTCCTGCTCGGTCAATAGCTTGTCCCGCCTTCAAATCAAGACTTTCTGCAACAATTTCTGCCCGGACAAGCTCTTCCCTGTGAGGTGTAACGATAAGCGCTTCCGTCGTGCCGCCGCTAAGGTGAAATGCAATAAACCTTTCATTAATCAAGCTGAGCTTTTCAGACGAATACAGCGCCGCCAATATGTGGCCGACCTGATGTGACGTCCTGTAAAGAGTAGCGCCTGCAGCTTTTGAAAAAGCAACAGCAGTATTAACGCCTACGGTAAAGCACGGCATATAGCTGCCTTCGACGTTTCTCGGTCTGTCGCTTACGCCAACAGCCTTGACGTCAGAAAACACCTGCTGACTTAGCAGTTCAGGCATATTAACCGTGTGCTGAAATACGGCGTCGCTCTGGCGAAGTCCGCGTTCGCCGTCCTTGACACTCAGCATTTTTTTGTGCTGAGTGATTACGTTTTTGTCGTATACAGCAAGCGAGGTCGTATAATTGCTTGTGTCAAAGCCGACAAACATTATTCCATACTCCTGATCAGCGAGCCAAGTATGCCGTTGATAAACGCGGCGTCCTCTTTGCCTGAATACTTCTTTGCAAGCTCAACCGCTTCGTTTACGGCTACAGACGACGGTACGTCGTCAACGAACATAATTTCATATATCGCAAGCCTTAAAATCGCAACATTTACCTTTGGTATACGCTGAATTCTCCAGCCGTTAGAAAATTCCGAAATATTTCCGTCAAGCATTTGGGCATTGTCGCTTACGCCGAAAAACAGCTCCTTTGAATAATCGCCGAGCTCCTCGATATTATCCTCGAATAACGAGCAGAGCGTTTCTTTTGTTTCATCGGTAAACAGCTCTTCAAAAATAAGCAAAAACGCCTGTTCGCGTTGTTTGTATCTGTTCATTTACTTCTCCTAAAACAAAAACGCCGAGAGAATATTTGCAGTCGGCGTTTTAAATAATTTACTCTTCACTTTGTAAAGGTTCATTTGAGCCGCTGTCTTCAAAATCAATTCCTGCAACGATAACGTTGACCTTTGAAACCAATCGTCCTGTCATATTCTGTACCGCTTCTTTTACGTTCGACTGAACGCTTTGAGCAACGGTACGGATTTTTTTGTTAGGCTCAAGATTGAGATAAATGCTGATTGATATATCGTCGCCGTTTTGCAAAACTCTTACTGGACTCATAACCTTCAGGCTTCCGCTTCTGATAGTGCTGACCACGTCAACGGGACGGTTTGAAAAAGAGCTTACGCCTTCTACATCCTTAGCGGCGTTAGTAGCGATAGAGGCAAGTACCTCTTCTGAAATAATAACGCTGCCCTTTTCGTTAGATGATGTAATTTCCATAATAAAGCCCCCTTTTAACGGGATTATTATAACACATTATGTATTAATATACAATAACTAAATTAAATTATTTTATTTTTTTGACTGTATAATCGAAACGTCCTCAAAAGAGCAGTCAATCTGTGACATAACGATGTCCTTTATCTGTACAATCAAGGTGTCGTTAAGCTCGCTGTCAACAATTATATCAGCCTTTTTGCCGTCGCTGCTGATTACTGCAAGGCAATTATTAACACCCTTTGCGGTGACGAGTGTTTCAATTTTGTTTTCGTTTGCTATATTTTCGGACAGCTTTGCCATATCCTCTGCCGCCTTTTTGCGCGCCTTCTCACTTTCATCAGTCTTGTCGAGTATTGCCTGAAGCTTATCAAGCGAGGAATCGCGGGCATTCTGACGTTCAACGCGAGCATTTGAAAAGTATTTGCTTTCTTCTTTTGCAACCTGCGTCGTAGCGTCAACGTATTCAGCCTCGCCGAGATTTTTTGTTTTTTCAGTAGAATTAATAAGCGGCTGAATTGTTGAGGTTATTTTTGAATTATCAAAATACCAGTTGCCGAGAATGCCTACGCCTAACAAAAGCACAAACGAAGCCGCCGCAACTCGCGTACGCTTTGCCTTACGTTTTTTCAGCTCAGCCTCGGTCAGAATAGGCTTTTGCTTTTTTGCGCGCTTTGCGCTTTTTGTTTCCTGTGATGCGCTGTTTTTTTCGTTACTCATATAACCACCCTGTTATTTTAGCTTTGAAACGCTGATTTTTGTTGAAGGAATTCCGTACAAGGAGCTGACGCAGTTAATGACGTTTTCCCGAACTGTAACGTTATCTGCGCCGCTACAGACAACAACGACGCCCTTCACCTCGGGATAATATTCCTTAATAAGCATCGGCTCTTCGCCGTTTTCACCTTTATATAATACATATTCGCTTTCGCTTGAATAATTACTTCCGTTTGAATTTTCCTGATTGTTTTTTGCAAAAATGCTTTCGTTAGAATTTTTGAGCGTAATCATCACCTTGCACTCTCCGACGCCGTCAATCGAGGACAAAACGTCGCACGTTTTCTTTTCGAGGTTATCAGTAAATTCTGCATAGCTTGTATCGCTTTTCTTTGTTTCGGTATCACTTTTCGGAAGCGCTTCCGAAATACCGATAAGAAGAATACCGACAAGTCCGATGATTACAGCTATTTTCAGCCTTTTATCCGAGCTTCTGAGCTTTTCGGCAAGCTCCTTGAGATTAGCTTCCAACCTTTATCACCCTTGCATTAATCCCCAATTCATCAAAAACGAGCTTTTTAACTGCATTGACTTCATATTCATCACTTACTGCAATCTGTACGTCGCTGATTTCTATTTCTCCGCTGTCCGCTCGGTAATTAACGTCGCAATTCACGTCAGCGCCCTCAATCCCGTTTTGTTCAAGCGTTGCTATTATTTCTGTACAAAGCATTGAGCCTACAGTTTCGTTCTGGCTCTGGGCAAGCCCGTTTGTTATACCGATTTTTGAAAAATCAAATTCAAAGCCATTAAAGTCCTGAAGCGGAAGCAGAAACGAGATAAATATGAATACAGATATCATCATTTTGAAGAATCTGTTCATACTTCCCCTCGGCGACAGCATTGATATTACAGTCGCAACGATAAGCGAAATACAAACTGACGCGCACCATTGTTTTATAAAATCCATTTAACCTCCAGCGGCAATAAGTATGCCGATTGAAACGACGGTAGTAACGGCTGACAATATCAGAATTATATTTGCAATCAGCAGAGTATCACGAAACGAGGTCAAAACGAGTGAAACGCTGTTGTCCCCGAACACGTCGGATATCAGCTGACAAACAGACAGCAGCATCCTCCAGGCTGTCACGCGCAGAATTGACGGAAGAAACACAAGTGCTACTGCAATTATTCCGACTACCCCGACGCTGCTTTTAATGAGCTTTGAATAGCTTTGTATTGACATAAGCCCTTCGCTTATAGACGCGCCGATTACTGGTACTACAGAGTTGATAACAAACCTTGCAGAGCGTATACCAAGAACGTCTGCGCGCGCTGTAACAGCAGTTTTCAGCGACAAAACGGAAACAAATGCGCCACTTATAAACGATATACACCATATCATTAGGCTTTTTAGCGAAGCGATAAGCTTGTCAAGCCTTAGTTCAGCTCTTATTCCAGAGCATATACCAAGCGCGAGGAAGCAGTTGATAACGGGCATAAATACGTTTGAGGATATAAACGAAACTGCCTGAGCGAGTACCATAAGAAGCGTATTTGAGGATAACGACGTTACCCCGCCGCCGCTTGCGAGAACTATAGCGCAGAATACTGGAATAAAGGCGTAAACAAAGCTTCCAGCAACACCGAGCGTTGAAGCGCACAGACTTAGCGTTTTTCCGATTTGCATAACGAGAAGAACGGATATTATAAGCGCAGTCGCAGTAGAATAAGTACCTGACATCAGCGATGAATTTTCGCTGTTAACACCCCTTATAACCGACGACAAAAGAATGTATGCTATGACCGAAACAGCACCCTTAATTGCATCAGAAAAGGAACCTGAGATAATGTCGGAAATTACGGCAAAAAAATCATCGAGTGACATCGATGAAAGGCTATCAAAATCGAATTTGTCAGCGCCGATTTCTTCAAGATATCTGTACGTATCGCCGTCAAGCTTTTCTTCAAAAAATGATAAGTCATATTGCGACAGATATTCATTATATTTTTCGCCGTCATAATCTGCTGCCAATGCAGAAAATGGCAGTAACATAATTATGAATAACGTTATTAAAAATCTCTTCATTTTAACAGTCCACTCACAATATCAAACACCGTTTCAAAAAGCGGCAGAAGCATTACAATTACAGCGATTTTTGCAACCGTTTCCGTTATTGAAGCAAGAGCATTTTCGCCGTTATCGCGGCAGGTATCGCTGACAAACTGAGTAATCAAAGCTATGCCGAGCGCTTTGAGCATAAGCGTAAAATATGACAGCGAAATTTCGCTTTTCTGCGCTAAGCTTTTCACTCTGTCAACAACCGTTGAAAGCTCGTTCATAAACGCCGCAAAAAGAAGAATTCCGCCTGATATTGACAGCATTACTGCGAACGCTCTGTTTTTCTCCTTAATGAGAATTGAGCATAGTAAAACAGACAGAGAAATACCAGCAAGCTTAAGCATATCAGAGGGCAAAAAGCGACTTTACCTCGTCAAAAAGGTCGCGAATCTGCGGTATAAGCATCATCAATACGACAATTACGCCAGCAATCGTTGTCAGCATCGCCTGTTCCTCGCGTCCAGAACGCGTTAGCACAATATTCATCACGGCGACTATTATGCCGACAGCCGCTATTTTGAAAATGAAATCAACTTCCAATTTATTACCCCCGAATCATACAATCACAAGTACTGCTACCACTCCGCAAAACAGACCTAAAGTAAGGTATAGCCTTGCATTTTTTGTATGATTATTTCTTAATAGGGTCGTGTAGTTTTATATTTTAGATATATGTTTTTTATGTATGATT
>JAFWKC010000021.1 GCA_017514345.1 Eubacterium sp. | reverse complement strand
TTGTGTGTGCTAAACTGTTTGTGGTTTCTATATTATCTTTTTTCATCGTTTTTTACCTCCGTTTTGTGTATTCTTTGACTGGCAGGTCATTCCTATTATACACGCTTCGGAGGTTCTTTTCATCGGTTAACCTCTTTTGAACCACGCGACTATCGCGTGGTTTTCGTTATACAAGAAAAAAGACAGGCATTAAGCCTGTCTTTTCTTTTTGGCAGAGGTATAAGGATTCGAACCTTAAATGACGGAGTCAGAGTCCGGAGTGTTACCGTTACACTATACCTCTATGTTTTTTGCAAGTGATACTATAACACATATTGATGTAATTATCAAGTATAATTTTTGAATTTATTGATTTTTTTAAAAAATTGTGCTTATTTTAAAATAATATATACAAAAAATTATTTTTGTTTGCAATACGTATTCACTTGTGCTATTATATATACATTATTTATAAAAAGGAGGAAAAATATGACACAAGCACAAATCGGTATTATGATTTCGATTGTTGTTTATCTTGCAGTTGTTGTCATAATCGGTGTTATCTTTTCAAAAAGAACAAAAAATGTCGGCGATTTCTACCTCGGCGGCAGAAAGCTCGGCCCGCTTGTAACGGCAATGAGCGCAGAGGCTTCGGATATGTCGAGCTGGCTGCTTATGGGACTTCCAGGCGTTGCGTATCTGACGGGCGTTGCTGACGCAGGCTGGACGGCTATCGGTCTTGCAGTCGGTACATATTTCAACTGGCTGATTGTTGCGAAAAGGCTTCGTCAGTATTCGGCGAACATCGGCGCAATCACAGTTCCCGACTTTTTCTCGCGCAGATACAAGGAGGATAAAAATATCCTTATGGCGATTGCCGCACTTGTAATCATCATTTTCTTCGTGCCATACACCGCTTCGGGCTTTGCGGCTTGCGGTAAGCTTTTTGGCACGCTGTTCGGTATTGATTATCACATCGCTATGGTTGTATCAGCAATTATCATCGTTGGCTACACCTCGCTCGGCGGCTTCAATGCGGCTTCGACAACCGACTTTATCCAGTCAATCATTATGAGTGTTGCACTTGTTATCGTACTCGTTTACGGTATTTCGCAGGCAGGCGGCATCGAAGCTGTTACTGACAACGCTAAGTCACTTTCGGGTTATCTTGGTATGTTCAGCACGCACGACCCCGAAACGGGCGAAGCCGTAAGCTATGGCGCGCTAACCGTATTTTCTACTATGGCGTGGGGTCTTGGTTACTTCGGTATGCCTCACATTCTCCTCAGATTTATGGCTATCGAGGACCCTGAAAAGGTTAAGCTGTCCCGCCGCGTTGCTACAGTTTGGGTTGTAATTTCAATGGCAGTTGCAGTATTTATCGGTATCGTTGGTCTTGGTATGGTTGCAAATCCGAACAACGGCTTCGGCGCACTTGAGGACAGCGAAACTATTATCGTTCAGATTGCTAATATGCTTGCAACTCACGGTATTCTTCCCGCACTTATCGCAGGCGTTATCCTTGCAGGTATTCTTGCAAGCACAATGTCTACTGCTGACAGCCAGCTTCTTGCGGCTTCTTCATCAGCCAGCGAAAACATTATGGGCGGTCTTTTCAAGCTCAAGCTCAGCGAAACCTCACAGATGGTTGTTGCAAGAGTTACGCTCATTATCATTTCGGTTATCGGCGTTATCGTTGCTTGGAACAAGGATTCATCGGTATTCAAAATCGTATCCTTCGTATGGGCAGGCTTCGGCGCTGCGTTCGGTCCAGTTATGCTTCTTGCTCTGTTCTGGAAGCGTTCTAACAAATACGGCGCTATCGCAGGTATGGTTGCAGGCGGCGCGATGATTTTCATTTGGAAATTCGGCATCGCAAAGCTCGGCGGCGCGTTCGCAATTTACGAGCTGCTCCCTGCATTCATCTTCGGTCTTGTAATCAACGTGATTGTATCACTCATTACACCCGCACCTGAGCAGGAGGTTATCGACACCTTTGAAAAGGTAAAGGAAACTAAATAACACATCATTTTAAGCCCCGAGAACTCAACGTTCTCGGGGCTTTTATTATGCAATAAAAAACCCGACTCAGACGAGTCGGGGATTTTTATTCTTTACTGCTCTACAGGGTAAACAGAAACCTTTTTTCTGCCCTTGCCCATCTTCTCAAATCTAACTGTACCGTCGATAAGAGCGAAGAGTGTATCATCCTTGCCGATACCTACGTTGTTACCAGGATGAATGTGAGTTCCTCTCTGGCGATAGAGAATGTTGCCTGCGAGAACGAACTGACCGTCAGCTCTCTTTGCGCCGAGGCGCTTAGACTCAGAATCTCTGCCGTTCTTGGTGGAACCCATACCTTTTTTATGAGCAAAAAGCTGAATATCTAATTTAAGCATGGTTTATACCTCCACTTTTATGTTATCAGGATACTCGCGAGAAAGCTCGGTTAAATGAAGCTTCAGTCCGCGAAGTATATCCTGAGCCGATTGAGGTGAAGCTTTTATCTCAAGCCTTAAATATCCGTCGGTTGCCGCTGCTTCGGCGTCAAGACCGATAATTTCGGTCACTGTGTTTGCCGTCATAAGACAAGCACTTGAAACTGCCGCGCAGACGATATCCCGACCGTGCTCGGCACTCATCGAATGTCCCTTGCACTCAAAGCCTGTGATTAATTCACCGTCTGAATAAAAATTAACTCTGATCATTATGCGTTGATAGCTGTAATCTCAACCTTTGTATACGGCTGACGATGTCCCATCTTGCGCTTTTCGTTCTTCTTTGGCTTGTAGGTGAAAACAGTAATCTTCTTGCCCTTGCCGTTCTTGAGAACCTTTGCCTTGACGGTAGCATTTTCACAATCCTTGCCGAATTTGAAGCCGAGCTCTGTGCTTACTGCGTGAACCTTGTCAAAGGTAACCTCTGTGTCCTCATCAACACCGAGCTTTTCGATGTAGAGCACGTCGCCCTCAGCAACCTTGTACTGCTTGCCGCCTGTTTCAATAACTGCGTACATAGTAACTTGTTCCCTTTCATAAGACTCGCTACGATAGGCGGATACGGTCGTATCACTTGTCTGCCTATAATATGCGGCTTATAAATTATATCATAAAAAGGGAATTTGTCAAGAGTTAATTATCAAACCTTAACAATATTATCGACTCCCGTGTGGTTGTTCCAGTATTCGTCCATTTCGGAGGTTTTCATTTTGGTCTTTCTGTAAGTGTATTTTCCATATGATGAATAATCTTCTCCGAGCTCAGGATCAGGTCCCCAGATTTCCGTTCTGAAAATCTTTCTGTTTGTGTCATAGAAAATCACATCGGTTAAGGTTTCGTTGTTATAATCGTTAACATAGCTCAATGTGATTTTGTTGCCCTTTATCTTGTAGGTTCCCTTTTGCATACTGTATTTGCCAGCTTCACTATAGTAATACTTTCCCCAGCTTTTTGTTGCTTTTCCGTTTTTATAAGCAGGAACATAATCATATTCAACATAAGTTCCGTCGCTGTTGAATTTATACTCATAAAGCCCGATATCCTGTAACCACGGAAAATACAAATATCCGTTTACAAGCTTACCTTTGACAATTTGCTCGGTTGACTTTTTTGTTTTTGCCGAGATAACATTTGAAAACTTGCCCGTTGCCTTGCCTTTTACTGCGCGAACCTTAAAATAATAGGTTTTGTTTGACTTAAGCTTTGCAACCTTCGCCGTTACAACAGAGCCTTTTTTGATTGTTTTTGCTTTTTTAAAATCTTTATTCTTTGAAGTGCTGTAATAAACCTGATAGCCTGTTGCCTTTTGAACCGTTTTCCATTTAAGGCTGACTGATTTCGCAGCCGTGCTGCTAACGGTTAAATTACTTACCTTGCCGACGCCAGATGCTTCGGCGGCGATACCAACACCAGCTGTTATGCTAAGCAAAATTGTAATCGACAAAACAATTGATAACAATTTTTTCATAAAAGCTCTCCGTTATTTTACCTTAACCTTCTTAGTAGCAGACCAGTTTGTGTAAGCCTTTTCGCCGTTGCCCTGGTTGACATAACCGCGAACGCGAACGTAGTAAACCTTCTTCCTCTTAAGCTTTGAAATGGTTCTTGTTCTTTTCTTTTTGCCCTTTACAACAACCTTTTTGTTGTTCTTCTTGAACTTCTTATTCGTGCTGTACTGGATTTCAAAGCCTTCGATATCAGTAATATTTGACGTCCACTTTACTGTCATCTTCTTTTTCTTTGCGCTCTTAACGCTCTTCAACGTAGGCTTTACCTTGTTGAATACGTCAAAGGTTCTCGTATCGCTACAGATAGCCGTTCCGTCCTTGAGCTTGGAATAGATGGTGAACTCGCCGTTCTTCTTGATATAGCCGTTATAATCCTTAATCTTATACTTGCTGCTGTCTGAGCATTCATAATTAAGCTGGTCGTTCGGGAGCGTAATCTTGGTTGTGTAATAGCCGTTGAAAATAGCTTCCGTTGAAAGCGCCTCATATTTTCCGCCGTTCATTGACGTATAAGCAATAGCGCTCTTGCTGATGTTAGAAACTGCTACGTCAACAACTGCAGAATAAGCTCTTGTCGACAGTGTCGGAGCACTTGAAGCAACCTTTGTGGAAACAACTGCATAGTATGTAACTATTCCGCCGTATTCAAATACGCCGATACCGATACTATTAAATGCAGAGCCCTTGTTTTCAAGGCTGTAGAGCTTTGATTTCAGGTCGTTTGCAGTCGTACCGTACAATTTTGCAAACAGCGTATCCTCGGTAACTTCATAGTTAGGAATAAGCGTCTTGATGCTGCTGCCGTCAGGTCTGTTGTCATTAACGGTGTCAGTATAAAGCATAATTTCTGCAGCTCTCTTTTCGGCAATAGCCGTAAGGTTTGCGTCAAGCTCAAGCTCTGAAATACCATAATTATCTCTTTGTGCATTGAGATAATCAACAGCTTCCTTGACAATTCCGCCGTACATAGTACCGTTAAGAGTGATTGAAACTGCTCCAGGTGTCTGTGCGTTTGCGCTGAAGCCTATGGTAATGCAGCTAATGCTCATCATAAGCGCCAGCAGTAATGATAGTGTTTTTTTCATAAAAATCTCTCCTTTTATTTAGTAAAAATATTATATAATATTGTACACATTATGTCAAATTATATAATTGTAAAAATTTTTCTTTACAAATAATATCTCTTATGTTATAATACACAACGCTGAAAACGAATTACTCGGTTTCGGGAATCACCGTCCCGCTACTGTGTTATTCGCAAAGGGCAAATATTATGAAAGGTGGAAATGCTAATGACACAGGCAGAAAAGCAGGCTATTATCAAAGAGTACGCTATTCACGAGGGTGACACAGGCTCAGCTCAGGTACAGGTTGCAGTTCTTACTACAAGAATTAACGAGCTTACCGAGCACCTCAAGGTTCATAAGAAGGACCATCACTCACGCCGCGGACTTCTTAAGATGGTTGGTCACAGAAGAAATCTCCTTGCTTACATCTACAAAAACGATGTACAGGAATACCGTGACCTTATCGCAAAGCTCGGTATCCGTAATACTATCGAGCGTAACACAGCTGACGCAGAAATCGAAGTTAAAGCAGAGGCTGAGGAATAATCAAAAAAGCAGGCGGTACCTTGTGCCGTCTGCTTAAATGTTTTTTATCAAAGCGGAGGATAATCATAGTAGTAATAAATTGAGCTTATCTTTGTGATTTAAGGCAGGCTGAATTTATTACTATTAGCCTCCCTTTGAAGAAAGAAAGAGAGGTAAATATATGTTTTTCAAGAATTTCAAGATTTGGGAAACAGAGCTTGCAGGCAGAAAGCTTACACTTGAAACAGGTAAGATGGCAGGTCTTGCAAACGCATCAATTCTTGCACGTTACGGCGAAACAGAGGTGCTTTGTAACGTAACGGCATCGGCAAAGCCCCGCGAGGGCGTTGACTTCTTCCCGCTCAGCGTGGATTATGAAGAGAAGCTTTATTCAGTAGGTAAAATTCCCGGCTCCTTCCAGAGAAGAGAGAGCAGACCGAGCGAAAAGGCAATCCTTACATCAAGATGTATCGACCGTCCTATCCGTCCGCTCTTCCCCAAGGATTTAAGAAACGACTGCTCAGTAGTAGCAACCGTTATGTCGGTTGACCCTGACTGCTCGCCTGAAATCACAGCTATGATAGGAGTGTCGGCTGCAATCGCAATTTCCGACATTCCGTGGGACGGCCCGATTTCTGGTGTAAACGTAGGTCTTGTTGACGGCGAGATTGTTATCAACCCGACGCTTGCACAGCGCGAGGTATCCGACCTCGTTCTTACAGTTGCTTCAACGGCAGACCTTGTTGCTATGATTGAGGCAGGCGCTAACGAGATTGACGACGACACGATGTTCAATGCTATTATGGCTGGACACGAGGAAAACAAGAAGATTGTTGAGTTCATCAAGGGTATCGTTGCCGAGGTTGGCAAGGAGAAGTTTGAGTACGAATCCTCAAATCCAGACCCTGAGATTATGGCAGAAATCGAGGACTTCTGCATCGAGGACGTCAAGAAGGCTCTTGATACCGACGACAAGACTGTCCGCGACGCAGCGCTTCTTCCGATTTATGAAGCAGTACACGAAAAGTTTGACGAGCGTTTTGAGGACAACACCGAAAAGCTCGATGAAATTATGTACCTCGTTCAGAAACACGTTGTACGCGCTTGGCTCAAGGACGAGCACAAGAGAGTTGACGGCAGAGGAATTGACGATATCCGTCCGCTTAACGCAGAGGTTGACCTTCTTGCAAGAGTTCACGGCTCAGGTCTTTTCACAAGAGGACAGACTCAGGTGCTTTCAATCGCAACGCTCGGCACGCTCAGCGACGCTCAGCGTCTTGACGGACTTGACGAGCAGACTGAAAAGAGATATATTCACCACTACAACTTCCCGTCTTACTCAGTTGGCGAAACTAAGCCATCAAGAGGTCCAGGCAGACGTGAAATCGGTCACGGTGCGCTTGCAGAAAAGGCGCTTCTTCCCGTAATTCCGAGCATTGACGAGTTCCCGTATGCAATCAGAGTTGTATCCGAGGTGCTTTCATCAAACGGCTCAACCTCACAGGGCTCAATCTGCGGCTCAACGCTTGCTCTTATGGCTGCAGGTGTTCCGATTAAGGCTCCCGTTGCAGGTATTTCGTGCGGTCTTATCACAGGCGACGAAGGCGTTTACGGCGACTTTATGACGATGGTTGATATCCAGGGACTTGAGGACTTCTACGGCGATATGGACTTTAAGGTTGCAGGTACAAAGAAGGGTATCACAGCAATCCAGATGGACCTCAAGGTTCACGGTCTTACTCCCGAAATCATCAAAGAAGCTTTTGCAAAGACTCACAAGGCAAGAAATTATATTCTTGACGAGATTATGCTTCCCGTTATCAGCGAGCCGAGAGCAGAGCTTTCAAAATACGTTCCGAAGATGGTTACCTTTAACATCGACCCTGACAAAATCGGCGCCGTTATCGGTAAGGGCGGCAGCGTAGTTAAGGAGCTGCAGTCAACCTTCGAGGTAGAAATCATCACCGAGGACGACGGCAGAATTACTGTTTGCAGCACCGACCTTGACAACTGCAACGGCGCAGCTTCCGTAATCAACCTTATCGTTAACGGTCCAGAGGTTGGCGCGTTTTACAACGCAGAGGTTACACGCATTATGGGCTTCGGCGCATTTGCAAAAATCGCTCCTGGAGTTGAGGGACTTGTTCACATCTCAAGACTTGACGTAAAGAGAACGGAAAACGTTGAGGACGTTGTTCACATCGGCGATTCGATTATGGTTAAGTGCATCGGTATTACCGATGAGGGCAAAATCGACCTTTCAAGACGCGACGCTCTTATTGAAATTGAGGGTATGACGCCAGAAAATGAGATTGACGACGCTCCGCGCAAGCCGCGCCGCGACAATCATCATCGCAGACCTCGCCGCGATTAATAACACAATTACAAAGCTGCTTTGTCGGGCAAACTGACGAAGCGGCTTTTTCTTTTAAAAATGTTTTATTTTTTTCATATTTGATATTGAAGTATTATTTGCAAAAGTATATAATAAAATCTATTAGTAGTATTATTAGGGAGTTTATTATAATATGGCAAGAAAAATCAGAATTGCAGGACTTTGTCTTGTTGTGCTAATAATCATTGCTGCTTTTTCAGCGATGTCATATACTCAGTCAAGCACGGTTGCCGATATTTCAAAATCGCAGATTGTCAGCACGGCTGACACCTCGGCAACGCTAAGCTGGAAAAGGAATTCGGCTGCCGACGGATATTTCGTATATATGGCGCCTGCAAACAGCTCCGATTTTGAGAAGGTCGGTACTGTCAAGGACAACAAGCAGACGGAATACAAGGTCGAAAATTTGGAGCAGGCAACTGAATATCAGTTCTACGTTACGGCTTACAAGGAGCATAACAAGGACTTTGCAGAGAGCAAGGAATACGAAACGCTCAAAACTTGCACTCGCCCCACAAAGCAAAAGCTCGTCAGCGTAACCTCGCCCGACGTGGGTAAGCTTTCGTTTGAATGGGAGATTAACAGCAAGGCGCTCGGATATCAGATACAGTACGTGCAGGGCGACGGCAAGGATTTTACGAATGCTAAGAGCATTGACATCACCGACAAGGCGACGTCGAACAGCGAGGTTGCCGACCTGACAGCGAAGGAAACGTACGCAGTCCGCGCAAGAACGTACATTAATTACGGAAAAGAAAAGCTGTTCAGCGCATGGAGCGACACGCTTACGGCGCAGATTATGGAAAAAATCGGTATGCCAAACAACATCGACCCGAATAAGCCGATGATTGCGCTAACCTTTGACGACGGACCTGTCGGCAAGAATTCTTCAAAGAAGATACTTGACGTACTCGAAAAGTACAATGCGCGCGCAACCTTCTTTATGATAGGTCAGAACGCCGCTGAGCATCCCGAAAACCTGAAACGCAAGGTTAAGCTCGGATGTGAGCTCGGCAACCATACGTGGAATCACAACAACTACGGCAAAAACGTTACGGCAAACGACATCAAAAAGTGTTCTGAAGCAATTTACAAAATTACAGGACAGTATCCGACCTCGTTCCGTTCGCCGGGCGGCGCAACAACCACGACTATCAGAAACGAGTGCAAGGCGGAAAATATGCCGCTGTATTACTGGACGCTCGATACTCAGGACTGGAAGCATCGCAACGCCGACTATGTTTATAACGCAGTTATGAAGAATGTCAAGGACGGCGACATCATACTTATGCACGAGATTTACGGCTCGACTGCCGACGCAGTTGAAAGAATGGTACCCGAGCTTATCCAGCAGGGCTATCAGCTTGTAACGTGCGAGGAGCTCGTCCTTGCAAAAACGGGTAAAAAGCCCGTTCCAGGCGAGCAGTACTTCTCCGCAACGGTAATCAAAAACGAAACGTCGTAAGACGCATATATAAATCCCCGAGGATTTGATCCTCGGGGATTTATGTTTTACTGTTATTTTACTTTTGCTGTTTTCTTTGCCGTTACACCGCCATACGTTGCCGAGTAAGTAATCTTCTTGCCCTTCTTAAGCTTCTTAAGAACTGCCTTTTTGATTGTTACCTTTGCAACGCCGTTGCTGTTTGTCTTCGCCGTGTACTTCTTACCGTTAAACTTGAAGGTTACCTTCTTGCCTTTAACGGCAACTCCGTTAACCTTAACCGTTGCCTGAAGAACGAGCTTCTTTGCCTTCTTCTTAACAGTAACCTTTTTGAGCGATACTGTTGGTTTTGCCGTCGACGTCGGCGCTGGCGCAGGCGTTGGAGTCGGTGTAGGATTCTGCTTTAATGATACTGAGAAATTATAGAAGCCGACTCTGTCTTCCCACTCATATGTGGTCGTGCAAATATAATATGTTCCTTTTTTAAGTGAAATATTTTTCGTTCCCGCAGCATAGCCGAGCTGGCTGTTATAGTCAAAATCATAATATTGAAGATAATTTCCTGTACTGTCGTACAACTCAAATATTGCGTTTGCTTGATTATTATAACTTGTTCCCGTCAGGATTATCGTCGAATCACCTGAAAGAGAAAAGGAATAAAAATCCGTTGTATCGCCAATACCAAGCTGACCCTTATATGTCTGACCTAAAGAAATTGCATTAGCTCCGCTGATATAGCGGTTTGCGTCGTTCGTATCTTCAAAAAATGATTCTTGCGCATTAGTATAAGAAAATGAAATACTATAATAGCCGTTTCTGTCTTCCCATTCGTTTGTTGTTGCTTTCAGATAATACGTTCCTGCTGACAAATACATATTTGCCGTGCCTGCGGCATATCCGAGCGCAGAATTATAATCAAAATCATAGTATTTCAATTCATCGCCGTTTGCGTTGAACAGTTCATATATCGCATTTGCTTCATTATTATAGTTGGTTGTATTCATGGTAACCCTTCCCGATGAAGAAACGGTGAGCTTGTACCAGTCATCCTCGTTATTGTTTGCAAGTGTGCCTGTATAGGTGTTGCCAAAGGATACGGCAGTAGCCGAATACATTGTTTCTGCAAAAACGCTTGTGCCAACTGATAAAACGCTGACAAGCATTACTGCTGCTAAAAATACGCTGATTAATTTTTTCATTTTTCAATCTCCTTTTTCTTATAAAATAAAAAGCGCACAGTCGCGTGTAAAGACGCCACACGACTAAATTACTTTATTATTGTATCACTTTAAACAAGCATAGTCAAGGAGCGTACTTATCTGCCCTAAAGCGGGGTGCTTGATTTTTTTGTGAAGCTGTGCTATAATCTTTACACAAATCAAATATTGTTATAGGAGAATTGTTATGCCTTCCAAAACGAAGAACGAGATAGTTTCTGCTTTTCTTGAGCTGATAGAACGCGAAGATTTTGACAGAATAACCGTGACTGATTTGGTTGAGATGTGCGACATCAGCAGGCAAACCTTTTATTACCACTTTGATGATATTGACCAAATGCTTTGCTACGCATTTGAAAGAGAAACAGTAAAGATTTACGCCGCGCACGAAGCGGAAAACTGGACGGATTACGGCGAGGATTACGTCAGCTTTTTCAACAGATACGATTTGCTGATGCGAAAAGCGATGAAAACGACGTCGTTTGTTCTGATTTACAACTTGATTAACAACAGCTTTGCAACGTGCCTTCGCGTTTATTTTGAGCAGAAAAAGGGCTCTCAGTTTGCTTCGGCAAAGAGCACCGATTATCTGATTAACCTTTTGTCGGGCGCTTTCACGGCACAGATAGTAAACGAGCTGCAAAAGGACGAAAGCAATTATGACGAGATGTTTTCAAAGCTCGGCACAGCGCTTACAGGATATACTGCGGTGTAACGCTGTATCACATAAAAAACTCCCCTTCTCAGGGGAGTTTAATTATTTTAAGAAATTATTTCTTAACCTTAACAGTTCTCTTTGCTGTTACCTTGTTGAAGGTTGCAGTAATCTTAATCTTCTTACCAACCTTGAGCTTCTTAAGAACATTCTTCTTAATTGTTACCTTTGCGATACCCTTTGCATTTGTCTTTGCGGTGTATTTCTTACCGTTGAACTTAAAGGTTACCTTCTTGCCCTTAACTGCCTTGCCGTCAACCTTAACTGCTGCCTGAAGAACAAGCTTCTTAGCGCTCTTCTTTACTGTTACTTTCTTAAGAGTAATCTTTGTAACAGGCTTAGCAGGAGCAGGAGC
>JAFWKC010000020.1 GCA_017514345.1 Eubacterium sp. | reverse complement strand
GAGCAGGTGCAGGTGTAAGCTTTGCAATTGTTTCTGCTGCTACTGTTGTTGGTGTTTTTGCGTTTGCATCCTTGAATGCCTTGCCGCAAGCTGCGCATACATAGTACTCGTTGTTACCTGTTGCGTCTACTGTTGCTGCCTTTGCAGGAACCTTCTTGAGGTTGTGCTTTACAGTAATCAGAACATCAACACTGTATCCATAATATGATAAAGTGAAGAAGTTGTCCTTGTCAGTTGTCCATGGAACAAAATACTGGTCTGAATAATTATTAACAAAATATCTCGGGAGAGCATTATCGTCCTTATCGTAGAATTCGTCGCCCTTGCAAACATACTCTATTGATTCTCCGCCCTTATAATTAACGGTAATCTTGTTGCCATCTTTGTAAGGTGAATATGCACTTTCATAATACCAGAAATACTTTTCTTCCTTATCGTTAACGTCCCATTCACCTGATTCAGGGTCATTTTCAATAACTGTATAAGGAGCAGCAGGTGTAAACTCAAATGATTCTACAATGTTTTCAATAACCTCAACCTCAACTGTTGTGTTAACAGTATCCTCTGAGTCTTCTTTGAAATAAAAACCATATGTAAACTCATGCTTGCCTACAGCCCAATGATTATCAGCCTGGTCGCTTGATGTCGTATAGCCATAATAAGGAAGCTCTTCCTCTTTGTCATTAAGATAGATAGTCCTTGTGGTATCCGGGTCCATTGTTGCTGTGAACACATCAGTGCTGTCATCAGTATAGGTTACTTCAAGCTTGGAGCCTAGATATGTAGCGTACGGTGCTTCATAACAGAAGTAGTTCTCTTCTGTCTTTTCATCATACTCATAAGAACCGTCAACATTTTCTACCAGTGTAAGGTCATTTTCGTCTTCAAAGACAATTGAAAACTCCTTGACTTCTTTTGTTGTCGCAAATGCAGAAAAGCTTACGCAGAAAACAGAGGTTAACGCCATAACAAGTGCAAGTGCAAGTGATAATGTTTTTTTCATAAAAATAAACACGTCCTTTTCATAAATAATTATTTGTTTTTGTCGTACATAACGCTTGCCCGCTGACCCCATATTAAAAAATATCGGGCATTGGTTACCTTTATATTATAATATTTATAATCTGTATGCGCAATATATAATTATACATTTGTAACTTTTTTGTCAGAAAAAGGAGCGAGCTACGCTTGCAAGACTCAAGACTCAAGGTTTCGGGTGGACTCTGTCCACACCTGATTATAGGCGGGCTGATAATATCAGCCCCTACAAATATCACTGCAACGTCCGTGTAGGGGCGGATACCATCCGCCCGAAATATATTGCCCGTGCGGCGAGTACCATATAAATTCCGAACTCCGCATTCAGTATCCGCCCGTTAAAATGAGTGTGAGCGAAGCTCACCCAAAAGCTTAAAGCTCAAAGCAAAAAAAATAAGCCTTTTTCGAGGCTCATTTTTTTATTTCTTAACCTTTACGGTTCTCTTAGCTGTTACCTTGTTGCAGGTTGCAGTAATCTTAATCTTCTTACCTACCTTAAGCTTCTTAAGTACAGCCTTCTTGATGGTTACCTTTGCGATACCCTTCTTGTTTGTCTTTGCCGTGTACTTCTTGCCGTTGAACTTGAAGGTTACCTTCTTGCCCTTAACTGCCTTACCGTTAACCTTTACGGTTGCCTGAAGAACGAGCTTCTTTGCGCTCTTCTTAACTGCTACCTTCTTAAGTGTAACTGTTGTCTTGTCAGCTGCTTTTGGTGTTGTAGCTTCTGGAGCAGGAGTTGGAGTAGCTGCTGGTGTCGGTGCAGGAGTTACAGGTGTTGGAGTTGTGAGCTTTACGAAAAACGTAATCTTCTTGCCGCAAGTTTCAAGTGTAAACTCAGCTGCTTTTCCAGCATTCCAAGACGCTGCATCATTATACGAAGAAATACTCATACCATATGGATAGTAATCACCGTTTTCATCAAGGAAGCTATAATCGTCATAGCTGTCAAGCTTGCTTACGTATTTCTTTATGCTTTTGTCTTTGAAAGTAACTGTTATTGTATTTCCAGGTTTTCTGATAATATCGAAGATTGAATACTCATAGCCGTCTTCACCAAGTTTTTTTACGTCTTGTCCCAATACAGCAGAAATAGTAGTAGGTTCAAATGCTATTGACGCAACTGGTGACTCAGTAACTGTAACCTTTCTTGTATCAGTTGCACCCATATAGAAGATTTCAAACTCGTTATCGTCGCCTACAGTCCAGTGCTTTGTGCGCTGATCACTTGTGATTTCGATATTGCCTTCAAGCTTGTCATCTCCGTTATAGAAGCCATACTTTTCATCATCATAAAATGTATAGGTTGCTGAAGAATCGTCATTATAAGTTACTTCAAGAGTGTCGCCGTCTGTGAAAACTTCATAAAGTTCAAAATCATAGTATTTAAAGTATTCCTCGCCGTTTTCATCTTCGTATAAGTCGCCGTTTGTGAATTCTTCAACTTCAAACTTATCCTTTTGTAATGTGCATTCAATAGACTTTACATTGCTCTTGGTTACAGTAACGTCATACTTGTCTGTTTCGATTGCAGAAGAACAACAAAGAGTGTATTTAACATCCTTTTGGAGTGGTGCGCCAAAAGAGATTGACGGCATTCCTGCGTAATTCCACTCATCAGTAACGTAATTGTTTTCCTCCTCAACTGCGTCATAAGCATAGAGCTCTACGCGAGGCCATGACTGTTCTTCACCAACTACTTTTGCAAGAAAAGTATAATAGCCGTCTTCCTCGGGTGTGAATTCAAGATCTACTTGTTTGGTTTCTTCAGTAATCTCTACTGTAGTAGGGGTGTCAAGAACAAGCGCCTCTGCCGCAAAAGCTGAAAAGCTTACGCAGAATACAGAAGTTAACGCCATAACAAGTGCAAGTGCAAGTGATAATGTTTTTTTCATAAAAATAAACACGTCCTTTTCATATTTTGTATTAATTTGTTATTCATTATAACATTTGTCCGCTGACCCCATATTATATACAATATCGGACATCCGTTAGTAAAATAATAATACAAGAATCACAAAATGTCAATAATATATAGCAAAAGCCGCTGATTAATCAGCGGCTTTTTTGTGTGAACCTATTTTGTTTTCTTCGCCTTTCAGAAGGCGTTTTATGTTGTCGCGATGTTTGAGCAGAATAATTATTGAAAATACTATTGCGATAATAAGCGCCGCTATTCTGAGCTTCGGCTCCTCTGCGCCGAAGGTGTTTTTTGCAGTAAGCGAAAGCGGAATAAACGTCAGCGTTTTGTCGAACAAAAAGAACGTGCAGACAGGATAAACGAAAGCAAACAGTATCGATGAAAATGAGATGTATTTTGTTATAAACACAACTGCAAAAAACAGCAGCGTGCCGATAATGAACAGCCTCCAGTCAAGTATACATACTACTGCCGCGCACACGGTTATGCCCTTGCCTCCCCTGAAGCCGAAAAAGCAGGGATAAATATGTCCAATAAAACAGAAGAAGCCCGTAATCACCTTGAAAAAGTATTTGTACGTTTCAAAGCCTACGGGGTCAAGCCTGCTGAAAATCAGGCTGATTATTAGATACGCAATTACCACCTTGATAAAATCAAGCGCGAACGAAAGCACGCCGTAGAATTTGCCGTAGGTGCGCACCATATTTGTGGCGCCTGCGTTGCCGCTTCCTGAGTTGCGTACGTCGTCTTTTTTCAGTATATGGCTGATTATGATTGAGCTGTTAAGGCAGCCAATAAGATACGATAAAACTGCGCCTGCCAAAAGAAAAAGTATAGTTTTCATATTATCACCCTTTTTGTTGATATCACGATTATAACAGCATTTATGATAAAAGTTAAGGCTAATTCATATATTTTATATATTCTTTATATATTAAATAAAACTAAACTATTTTGTTTTTATTTGAAACCGACAGGCGTCCGTCATATAATATACTCAGCAAACTTTAATCAGAAAGGCAAAATACTATGAGAGATTTCGTAATAGCAACAGATTCCTCCTGCGATTTACCTCAGGAGCTTGCTGAAAAATTTGAATTAACCGTTGTTCCGCTTACGGTAAACATTTCGGGCAAGGTTTACAACAACTATCTTGACGGACGTGAAATAGGCTTTAAGGAGTTTTACGACTGCACAAGAGAGAAGAAGGAAATAACGACCTCCTGCCCGAGCCTTGCGGCGTTTGAAAAGGCGTTTACTGAAATTCTTGACAGCGGAAAGGATGTTTTGTATATCGGCTTTTCCTCTGCGCTCAGCGCAACTACCCAAAACGCAAAAATCACAGCCGAAGAGCTTAGCGAAAAATACCCCGACGCAAAGATTATCGTTGTGGATTCGCTCGCGGCTTCAATGGGTCAGGGATTGCTGATAAAATACGTTTTCGACGAAAAGCAAAAGGGCGGCACGATTGAAGAGGTCGCAAAATATGCCGAGGACACAAAGCTTCATATCTGCCACTGGTTTACCGTTAACGACCTTATGCACCTCAAAAGAGGCGGCAGAGTCAGCGCGACAACCGCTATTGCGGGCGCGGCGCTTAACGTAAAGCCCGTTATGCACACCGACGACGAGGGAAGGCTCACAAACGTCGGCAAGGCGCGCGGCAGAAAAGCGTCGCTGAACGCATTACTTGAAAAGATGAAGGAAACGGCTGTCAATCCAAAGGAACAGACCATTTACATAAGCCACGGCGACTGCGAGGACGAGGTAAAGGATTTTGCTAAGCTGATTAAAAAAGAGGTCGGCTTTAAGGAGGTAGTCATTAACTACGTCGGTCCCGTTATCGGCGGACACACAGGCCCTGGTGTTGTGGCACTGTTCTTCTACGGCACGCACAGATAAAAATATGCAACAAAAAACCTGCCAAAACGGCAGGTTTTTGTTTTTTGTTTATTCGTATATTTCGCGCTTGAGCGAGCCGATATACGGCAGGTTTCTGTACTGCTGGTCGTAGTCAAGACCGTAGCCGACAACGAATTCGTCAGGTACGTCAACGCCAACGTAATCGGGCGTGAGGTCAACCACTCTGCGTGCAGGCTTGTCAAGAAGCGTGCAGATTGTAATTGACTTTGCATTTCGCGCGCTGAGCATTTTGCTGACGTACTGAAGCGTTCTTCCCGAGTCGAGAATATCCTCTATCAAAAGCACGTCGTAGCCCTCAAGGTCGATATCAATATCCTTGATAATCTTTACCGAGCCTGACGAGCGCGTGCCGCTGCCGTAGCTTGAAACGGCAAGAAAATCTATCTTTAGCGGCAGGTCGATGTTGCGCGTAAGGTCGGTCATAAAGTAAACCGAGCCTTTAAGAATGCCGACTACAAGCAGGTTTTTGTCCCTGAAATCCTCTGTAATCTGCGCGCCGAGGCGTGCGTTGATTTTCTTTAAGTCCGCTTCGGATACAAGCACCTCGTTTATATCGTTGTTAAGTGTTTTCATTTTATCTTTCCTCTCTGAAATACGACAGTCCGAGCGATGCAGGCGGCTGATTTTCCTTCTTCTTTCTCGCTGATACTGCAACAAGCACGATGATTGTTACAACGTACGGAAGCATTTTGAAAAGCTCCTGAGTTTTGAGCGAAAGTCCAGGAATAAACAGATACACGATGTACAGTCCGCCGAAGAAAATCGAAGCGAAAATACCGAGATTCGGTCGCCATATAGCGAAGATTACAAGCGCGATAGCAAGCCATCCTCTGTCGCCGAAGCCCTCGTTTGACCAAACGCCGTTAGCGTAGTCCATAACGTAGTAAAGACCGCCGAGTCCTGCGATAACCGAGCCGATACACGTTGCAAGATACTTTGATTTTGTAACGCTGATACCTGCTGCGTCGGCAGTTGCAGGATTTTCGCCGACAGCGCGAAGGTGAAGTCCGCCGCGCGTTCTGTTGAGGAAGAAGCCGCACGCTATTGCAATAATAATTGCAAGATAAGCGAGGAAGCCGTAAGACAAAAACAGCTTGCCGAAAACTCCGAGCGAGGACGCAAACGGAAGCTTTGCCGAGAAGAAGGCGCTTGTCCTTGAAAGTGCAACTGAAGGAACGTCGCTGTTAACAAGCTTAATCAGCGATGCGCCGAAGAAGTTACCGAAGCCCACGCCGAAGGTTGTCAGCGCAAGACCGGTTACGTTCTGATTTGCACGAAGCGTTACAGTAAGGAAGCAGTAAATCATTCCTGCAATAAGCGAGCCTAAAATCGTGCAAATAAGCGGAATGAAAATCGCAAGAAAGCCGTTGAGCGCGTTGCCGCTGCCTACTGAGTTTTCATAAAGGAATGCGCCGATTACGCCGCTGATACCGCCGATATACATAATACCAGGAATACCGAGGTTGAGATTGCCCGATTTTTCGGTCATAATCTCGCCTGTTGCGCCGTAGAGAATCGGAATTCCCTGCATTACAGCACGGGGGAACAAGGATACTAATGTACTGATGAAAGCCATATTACTTTACCTCCTTGCTGCTTTTATTAAATTTAATCTGATAATTAACGAAGAATTCGCTTCCTATGATGAAGAAAAGGATAATTCCCGTAAGGATATCAGAAAATGATTTGTTAAGACCGAAGTCCGTTGCAATCTGCTGTGCGCCAGCTTCGAGGAACGAGAGCAGAAGCGCCGTCAGTATCATAACGATAGGATTGAACTTAGCGAGCCACGATACCATAATCGCTGTGAAGCCGCGTCCGCCTGCCGTTTCGGTCGTGATTGTGTGGCTCGTGCCGCCGACGAGAAGAAGTCCAGCGACGCCGCATACTGCGCCCGAAAGAAGCATCGTTCTGATGATAACCTTCTTTACGTTAAGACCGATGTAACGCGCCGTGTTCTGCGACTCGCCGACAACGGAAATCTCGTAACCGTGCTTGCTGTACTTAAGGTAAACGTACATAAAAATCGTAAGCGCAAGAACGATAATAACGTTGAGAAGATATTTTTGTCCTGCAAGCTGAGGGAACCAGCCTGCCTCGTTAGTCGGGTTGATGATACCGATTGTACCAGAGCCCTTCGGGTTTTCCCATACACGCGTAAAGTACGCTACAAGCTGAATACCAACGTAGTTCATCATAAGCGTGAACAGCGTTTCGTTAGTGTCGAGCGTCGCCTTGAATACGGCGGGAATAACAGCCCATATTGCGCCAGCGACAACGCTTGCGATAATCATTGTGATTATAAGAAGCGCATTAGGAAGCTTGTTGCCGAAAAGTATCATACACGCCGCGGAAGCAAGTCCGCCGATAAGCACCTGACCTTCGGCGCCGATGTTCCAGAATCGCATTTTAAACGCTGGAGTTACTGCAAGCGAAACGCAAAGCAGCATCGAAAGGCTTTGAAGAAGGTTCCATATTCTTCTTGAAGTGCCGAACGCGCCGTCAATCATTGTTGCGTAAACCTTGATTGGATTTTCGCCCGTGAGCGCCATTGTTACGATAGCACAAACGATAAGCGCCGCTACAACCGAGCCGAGTCTGATAAGCGTTGCGTTGAGCTGAGGCATACCCTCGCGCTTTGCAACGTGAAAAAGCGGCTCACGTTTTTTTGCGGAAGCATTATTACTCACTGTCGGCACCCCCTTCCTTGTCAATGCTCTTTGTCATAAGCAGTCCGAGCTCGTCCTTCTTTGCTGACTTTCCGTCAACAATGCCCGTGATGTTACCAGAATTGATAACCATAATCCTGTCGCACAGGGCGATAAGAACGTCAAGGTCCTCGCCTACGAAAATTATTGATACGCCCTCCTCCTTTTGCTTGTTGAGGAGGTTATAAATCATATATGACGAGTTGATATCAAGTCCGCGGACTGGATAAGCAACCATAAGAACTCGCGGCTCAAGAGCGATTTCTCTGCCGACGAGTACCTTTTGTACGTTACCTCCCGAAAGGCGGCGTACGGGCGTTGAAGTGCTTGGAGTTACAACCTCAAGCTCCTCGATAATATCCTCGGCAAGCTTCTTTGGCTGCTTTCTGTCGAGGAATTCGCTCTTGCCGTTCTTGTAAGAACGGAGCATCATATTGTCGGTGATGTCCATATTTCCGACAAGTCCCATACCGAGTCTGTCCTCGGGAACGAACGACATAGCAACGCCGAGCTTTCTGATTTCACGCGGCGACCTGCCGACGAGCTGCTGCTCAACCTCATCAGAGTCGGTAAAGAGAATGCTTGAGCCCTTTTCGCATTTCTGAAGTCCTGCGATTGATTCAAGAAGCTCCTTCTGTCCTGAGCCAGAAATACCAGCAACGCCGAGAATTTCGCCGCTGTTAACGGTGAAGTTGACGTTTGTAAGGGCGTTTGAGCCGTCGCGATTTTTGACGTTAAGTCGCTTAACAACGAGGCGCGGCTCTGGGTCCTTCGGGTCTTTTCGTTCGATATTAAGCTCTACCTTTTCGCCGACCATCATTTCTGTCAGCGACATTTCGGTAGCGTCCTTTGTTAATACCGTTCCCACGTTTTCGCCCTTGCGAAGCGTTGTAACTCTGTCCGAAATTTCGAGCACCTCGTGAAGCTTGTGGGTGATTATGATAATTGACTTGCCGTCCGCCTTCATATTGCGTAGCACGTCAAATAATTTGCTCGTTTCCTGCGGTGTAAGTACAGCGGTCGGCTCATCAAGAATAAGAATGTCCGCGCCCCTGTAAAGCACCTTGATAATTTCGACTGTCTGTTTTTCCGATACAGACATTTCGTAAACCTTTTTGTCAAGGTCAAGTATAAAGCCGTACTGGTCTGTGATTTTTTTGATATCCTGCTTGGCTTTTTTCATATTGAACTTTTTGCCGTCGTCAATACCAAGCACGATGTTTTCTGCGGCAGAAAAAATATCAACAAGCTTAAAATGCTGGTGAATCATACCGATTCTGTAATCGAAGGCGTCCCTCGGCGAGGAGATAACTGCTTCCTTGCCGTCGACAAAAATCTTGCCTTCGTCGGGGAAATAAATACCCGATACCATATTCATAAGGGTTGTTTTGCCGCTTCCGTTTTCGCCGAGAATTGCGAGGATTTCGCCCTTATAAACCGTTAAATCTACATTTTTGTTTGCTACTACTTTTTTTCCGAAGGCTTTGGTAATACCTTGTAATTCGAGTGCAATTTTTTCGCTCATATTTTACCTCCGTAGTAAGTAAGAGCCGTGACCGTGAAAACACGGCCACGGCAGTTAGTCGGTTATTTGCTTTTCAGTTTAACTTAGAAAGCTGTGTTGAGGAGTGTGATACCGTCAATGTTTACGTCAAAGTAAGGAGCTGAACGGTTTTCTGACTCGTGGAAGTAGCCGTCCTTAACAACCTCTGTGTCGCCCTTGAACTCAGCGTCTGTGTCAACGTCAGCCATATAGCCTGTAAGAACGCCCTTGTCGTCAACAGTTGCGTTAACGTTAACCTGGTCACCCTTTGTTACTGTGAAGTTAGCTGTATCAAATACGTGAACCTTGCCAGCCTCGAGGTCAGCCTTAACTGCGTCAATCTTAGCCTGAGTATCCTTAGCGGCAGCCTTTTCGTTAACCTCTGTAAGCTCTACAGAGCCTGTAGCGATTGTGCCTGTCCAGTCAGCCTCAATAGCCTCGCCCTTCTGTACGCACTCAATCATGTGCTTGAAGTATGGAGCCCAGTTGATTCTTGAAGATACGATGAAAGTGTTTGGACAAGCGTCAACAGTTGAGCCGTTGTAAGAAACGTCAGGAATACCTGCATTCTCGCAAGCTGTAGGAGCGCCCATTGAGTCAGCGTGCTGTGAAATGAGGTCAGCGCCGCCGTCGATAAGAGCCTGAGCAGCTTCCTTCTCTGCTGTTTCGTCATACCATGAGCCTGTGAACTTAACGTCCATAATTACATCCTCGCAAACGCTCTTTGCGCCAAGATAGAAGGATGTGTAACCGCTGATAACCTCTGCATAGGTGTAAGCGCCTACATAACCCATCTTCGGTACCTCGCCCTTGAGGTTGCCTGCTTCCTTAATCTCGTTGAGCTTAAGACCTGCAGCTACACCTGCAAGATATCTGCCCTCATAGATTGAAGCAAATGCATTGTGGAAGTTAGGAAGATTTTCTGTGTGTGCCTTTGTGCCTGTTGCGTGGCAGAACTGAACGTCTGTGAATTCCTTTGCAGCCTGAATAAGGAAGTCCTCGTGGCTGAAGGAGTCAGCAAATACGATGTTACAGCCCTGGTCAACAAGGTCTGCTGCTGCTTCGTAGCACTCGTTGCTCTCTGGAATGTTTGTCTTGAGAACATACTCTACGCCAAGAGCTTCGCAAGCTTCCTTAGCTCCGTTGATGAAGTTAAGGTCATAAGTTGAGTTCTCATCGTGCAAGAAGATGAAGCCAACCTTAACAGCCTTAGCGTCTGTGTTTTCTTCGCCACCGTTATCTGACTTTGTGCAGGCAGCAAAAATGCCTACTACAACAAGAACTACGGTGAGGATAACAGCAACAATTTTCTTTGAGTTTTTCATTACGTTTTCCCTCCAAATTAATTAAATTATTTATGGGTTTACTTTATATTATAAGGCTTACGCCATTATAATCCGTTGTTTTTCAGTCCCTGAAAACCACTTCGCCTGTTTCGTGATTCATACTTTCGACAATAGCAAGGCTTTCTACTCTGATTCCCTGCTCACGAAGTGCGTCGCCGCCGTGCTGATAGCCCTTTTCGATTACCGTGCCGCAGCCGACAAGCTCGGCGCCGCTGTCTTCAACGATCTTGATAAGTCCCTTAAGCGCGTTGCCGACAGCAAGGAAGTCGTCCACAATCAGCACTCTGTCGCCCTCGCCCAGAAAACGCTTGCTAACCATAATGTTATACGTCGTGCCGTGGGTAAAGGACTCAACGGGAGTTGTGTAAACGTCGCCTGCTATATTCTTCGTCTTTGTTTTTTTAGCAAAAACAAGAGGGCAGCCAAGCTCCTGAGCCACAACGGTGCCTATTGCGATACCGCTTGCCTCTATTGTCAAAACCTTGTTAATGCCCTCGTCTTTGTATAATCTATGGAATTCTTTGCCTATTTCGCGCATAAAGGCGCAATCTATCTGATGGTTCAGAAAACAGTCTACTTTGAGTATGTTTCCCTCGTATACTTCGCCCTCGGCTAATATCTTCTGCTTAAGAAGTTCCATCAGTTTCACCGCCAATTAGAAATTACGCTAATATAATAAATTAATATGTGAGCAATTTCAACATTTTTTTGATATTGACATCGTTTTGAAACCTTTTTCTATCTGCTAAACAATAAACGGCTGCGGCGGTGCTCGTTTTTAGGGCAAATTGCTTAATTCCTCTTGGGCTTTAAGCTTTTAGTTGCTCGCTTCTCCCGACAACTGAATACTGAATACCGAATACTGAAAAGGGGCGAGCACTAAGCCCGCCCCCTTGAAAGCTATTTAGTTTTGCTCGGTTCCCAGTTGAACGAGGACGCATTATAGCCAAACGCCTTTTCAACCATTGGCGTGAACTCGTCGCCGTCGCCGTAGTCCTCATTTTTCAGCTCATATATAGCCTCGTTAAGAGAATCCTTCCAGCCGCTGTATTTTGCACAGGCAAAAACGTAATCGATTTTATCAAGCTCGCCTTCAAAAACCTTGTAGCTGTCTGCCTTGCCCGTAGGCATAAAGTTGAATTCGTCCGTTACAACGATATCAGCTTCGCCCGCATCGAGCTTTGCAAGAGCCGCGTCGATGCTTGCTTCCTCGGCAACGCTTGCACATACTGAGGCGATAGCCGCGTTCTTTTCAAATGCAGTCTTTGCAGCCTCGCTGACTGTTACAACCTTAGCCGCTGCAAAATCAGCATAACCGTTTCGTTCGCTGTTCTTAGCCGTTACTGCGATAACGCGATTAGAAACAATCGGCTCTGTAAACGAATAGTCCTCGTTAAACGTACCGCTATTTGTGCTTGAGCCAAGAAGCAGACCTGCGCTGTATTCCTTGCCCTCGTCGTCAAAAAATCCGCCGTCGTTTTCAAGCTCGTAGCCCTCTTCTACCTTCTCGAAGGTGTACGATTTGAGGTCGCCCTTAACAGATTCAAAAATCTTGTCGAACAAATCAGCCTCAAAGCCTGTTACCTCGCCCTTTTCGTCAACCTGAAGAAGCGGCGCAACGGCTTCTGTATAACCGATAATGAGCTTTTCGTCGCTGTATTTTGCCTTGTCCTTCTTTGAGCAGCCTGCAAAAGCTGTAACAACGAGCGCAAGACAAAGTATAATTGCAGTTAATCTTTTCATAATAAGTCCTCCCGAAATGGAATGATACTACTTTAATTCTATATTATTACTATTATAAAGTCAAGAAAATAATTTTCGCCAAAAGAACAATTGACAATGGATATAATAAGTATTAGAATAACTAAATATAGGAAGAGGTGAAAGCTATGCTTACGCTTGACAAAGTGTATAAGGCTTCGCGCGTGCTCGGTGAGGTAGTTCGCGAAACCGATATGATTGCCGCGCCGAAAATCAATCCTGCGGCAAACGTTTATCTCAAAACAGAAAATTTACAGGTCACGGGTTCCTTTAAAATAAGAGGCTCCTATTTCAAAATAAGTCAGCTTTCCGACAAGGAAAAGGCAAACGGCGTTATCGCCTGCTCAGCAGGAAATCACGCTCAGGGCGTTGCGCTTGCCGCTACGAAAAACGGCATAAAATCGCTGATTTGTCTGCCCGACGGCGCGCCTATCAGCAAGGTTGAAGCAACGCGTAAATACGGCGCTGAAATATGTATGGTCAAGGGCGTTTACGACGACGCGTACAACAAAGCGCTTGAATTGAGGGACGAAAAAAAATACAGCTTTATTCATCCGTTCAACGACCCCGACGTTATTGCAGGTCAGGGTACTATCGGACTTGAAATACTCAACCAGCTTCCCGACGTTGACGTAGTTGTAGTTCCAGTCGGCGGCGGCGGACTTATCGCAGGCGTTGCGTATACAATCAAACAGCTTAAGCCGTCCTGCCGCGTTTACGGCGTTCAGGCGTACGGCGCACCGTCAATGCAGGAAAGTCTTGAAAGCGATGAAATAAAAACGCTTAAGGGCGTTAACACTATCGCCGACGGTATTGCCGTAAAGACTCCAGGCGACCTTACATATGCGCTTTGTAAGGAGTACGTTGACGGCATAGTTACTGTAACCGACGACGAAATTGCGCTTGCAATCCTCACGCTGCTTGAACAGCAGAAGCTTATTGCAGAGGGCGCGGGCGCAGTTCCCGTTGCGGCAGTTATGAACGGCAAAATCCCCGACATAGTAGGCAAAAACGTATGCTGTCTTGTTTCGGGCGGTAACATCGACGTTACCATCCTTTCGCGTGTTATTGAGCGCGGTCTTAAGATGGGCGGAAGGACTGCCGACATCGTTATTGCTCTGTCCGACAAACCAGGACAGCTCGCTGGGGTTAGCAAGATTATTTCGGACCAGGGCGCAAACGTAGTAAGCGTAAATTACGACTCGACCGACCTTGATATGAACATCACCGACTGCTATCTGAAAATCGGCGTAGAAACAAGGAACTTTGAGCATATTCACTCTGTTAAGCAGGCGCTTCTTGACGCAGGCTTTCAGGTTTGTGAATAAAAATTAGGCCAAAGGTCAAAGGTCAAAGGCCAAAGGGCAAAACTTTAATTATAGGAGAAAACATTATGGAATACGTAGCAACGACAAACGCACCGAACGCTATCGGACCTTACAGCCAGGCTGTTAAGGCTAACGGACTGCTATTCACCTCGGGACAGATTGCAATTAATCCCGAAACGAACAGCGTTGACGCAAAAACAATCGAGGAGCAGACCGAGCAGGTATGCAAAAATCTCACAGCCGTTGTTGAAGCGGCAGGAACGGGAATGCACAAGGTGGTAAAAACCGTTTGCTTCCTTGCCGACATAAACGACTTTGCGGCGTTCAACGAGGTGTACGGAAAATACTTTACGTCAAAGCCCGCACGCTCCTGCGTAGCAGTTAAGGATTTGCCGAAGGGCGTGCTTTGCGAGGTAGAATTAATCGCAGAATTATAAACTGCATATTGTATAGACGGTAGCAATACCGTCTTTTTTATTTATACATATTGTATTTTTATTTTTTTGTGATATAATTAAAATGGATTAATTTATGCAGGAGAAAATTCGTGAAAAAAGAAAACGAAAACAGATATAACGACAACCTTGTTATCGGCAGAAACGCCGTAACAGAGCTGCTCAAAAGCGGCAGAGAAATAGAAAACGTGCTTATCGCAAAGGGCGAGCGCGAGGGCTCGATAAACCGCATTATTGCACTTTGCAAGGAAAAGGGCGTTGTGATAAAAACGGTTGACCGACGCAAGCTCGACAGCCTTGCGCAGGGCGCAAATCATCAGGGCGTTGCCGCAAACGTTCCCGAGCACGAATATTCGAGCGTTGAGGACATTCTCGGCTATGCCGAGAAAAAGGGCGAAAAGCCGTTCATTATCATTTGTGACGAAATTGAGGACAGCCACAATCTCGGCGCGATTATCCGTACTGCCGAGGCGTGCGGCGCACACGGAATTATTATTCCGAAGCGGCGCGGCGTGGGGCTCAATTTTGTTGTGGCAAAAACCTCCTGCGGCGCGCTTGAATATATGCGCGTTGCGCGCGTAAATAACCTTGCGGACACGATTGACAGACTCAAAAAGGAAAACATATGGGTTTACTGTGCCGATATGGACGGTCAGCGCTGGGATAAAACCGATTTTTCGGGCGGCGCGGCACTCGTTGTCGGCAACGAGGGAAAGGGCGTCGGCAGGCTTATCAAGGAAAAGTGCGACGTCACGGTAAGCCTTCCTATGCTCGGCAGGGTTAATTCGCTTAACGCGTCTGTTGCGGCAGGAATACTGATGTACGAAATAGCCAGACAAAGGCTTTAATAAAGAGAGAGAATATGAGCGAGAATTTATCAATTGATGAAATAATCAAAAGGGCGGAAGAAATAAAACGCGAGGCTGAAAAGCAGCTTAACGCCGCTGAAAAAAACCTTGATGAAAAAGCAAAAACGGCTATCGACGAGGTTGTTGTCGATGAAAGCGCCGTTGTTGAAAGAATATCAAGAGTTTACGAAAAAATTGAAAACGAAATAGACGAGGACGAGGATATAAAGGAATACACCCCGCCCGAAAAGAAACGCGTCAGTCCGTTCAAACGCGCCGCCGAAATCATCGAAGACGAGGAAGAAGACGACGAGGAAGAGGATATTATAATTGCAGAGCCGCAAAAGAAAGCTCCCGTATCCGAGGACAAGCCCGACGGCAAAACGCGAAGCATTGATATCAACAAGTCCGATCGAACAAACGTCGTTCCCGACCTTGATAACGCAAAAACGCAGAGAATTGTGCGAAGCGGCGACGACGGCAAGACGAAGCACGTTATGTACGTTTCGCAGAAGACCGTCGACGAGGACAGCGACCTTCAGGAAATGCCGATGATTGTTGCAAAGGAGCATATCTACGATAACTTTGAAGAGGCGGAAACCGTAAACGACGAGGACATTGGAATTCAGATGACGTTTGAGGGCTTTGACGACGTTATCGAAAGCGTACCGACAATTGACGAGGAGGTTGCCGAGCAAATCCTTCTTGAACGAAGACAGGAAAAGGTCGGCAAATTCAGGCTTTTCGGTCCCGACGAAACCGACAAGGATTTGGGCGCACACAACGTAGTGCGCGAGGATTACGTCAGCAACGACGAAACGGAAAAATTCCTTAATAATCTTTATGCGAAAAAAGGCTCGCTAAGGCTGAAAATCATAGCAACGCTTTGGCTTTCAGTTCCGATGCTGCTATTAACGGTATTCAAGGACAGCGCATATTTTCCGACGTTTTTAGCGTCGCACACGGCGTATTTTTCAACCGCTTGCATACTTTACGCTATAACGCTTGTCACAAATTACAACGTAATGGTGCACGGCTTCAACCTGAAGCGAGGGCTGAATTACGACCTGCCAAACGCGCTGACGGCGCTGCTGATTATGGTGCATACGGTAATTCTTGCAATTAATCAGGGCCTATGGATTGACAACGGCGTACTGCTGATACTCGCAGGCACGTTCGTGCTTCTTATGTCGCAGTTCGGCAAGTTCCGTATGATGAGCCGAATTATCGACAACTTCAAATTCATTTCCTCACCAGAGGACAGATACACGGTTGAAAACATAGCAAACTCGGTTGACGCCGAAATCATCAGCCGCGGACTGCTTGATACAGAGCCACTAATCAAAACGAGCGTCAAAACGGATTTTCCGACAAACTTTATGGAAATATCGACAAAGCGCGAGGCGGCAACAAAAACGGCAAGAGTGCTGTTCCCGATTTCTGTATTGCTGTGCGTTGCGCTGCTTATCGTAATCGGAATTATCAACAACTTCAACACCGCAGTCAATATGGCGCTGTGCGCGCTTGCAATAACGCTTCCGTGCTGTACGCTTTACCTCGGCAACACGATGCTGCTTGACATATCAAAGGAGCTTAACCGTTTTGGCTCGCGTGTATGCGGCTTTGAGGGCGCGGCGATGGCGCAGGGCGCAAACGCGATGGTTATGGAGGCGTCAGACTTGTTCGGCGCAGATTCGTGTGAAATGCACGGCTTCAAGGCGTTTGACGGCACGAAGGTTGACGACGCAATCCTATATACTGCCGCTGTTATGACGCAGACAAAAAGTCCGCTTGCGACGGTGTTTGACAACGTAATTATCGGCAAGCAGTCTATTCTTCCCGTCGTTGAAGGCGTTACCTACGAAAACAGTATGGGTATTTCAGCCTGGATTTACAAGCGCAAGGTGCTTGTAGGAAACAGGGATTTGTTAATCAGGCACGGCGTTAACGTACCGAACGAAACATTTGAAAAGAAGTACACGATTAAGGGCAGAAAGGCGCTATATCTTGCCGTAAACGGCAAATGCTCCGCGATGTTCGTAGTAAGCTACAGCGCAAATCCCGAGCTGAAGCGCGAGCTTCGTAAGCTCGAAAAAAGCGGCATTACGATTATTGTAAAAAGCAGCGACCCGTACATCAACGAAAAGAGTATCGCAAAGCTGTTTGCGCTGCCCGAGGGCTTCATCAGGGTTATGAATTACTCGGCGGCGAGGGTTTACGACAAGTATTCAAATATGAACGTAGAAAAATCTCCTGCGTACATCGTTCACGACGGAACGGCAATGGGCTTTGTGTCCGCTATGCGCTCGGCTGATATAGTTATGGGCGGAAAAAAGATTATTACGTTCCTAACCTTCTTCGGCTCGGCTATCGGCTTTGCAACGATTGCGCTGCTTTCCGTGCTCGAAGCGTTCAGCGGAATAACTGCTGTGAACATCATTCTTTTTATTGCAATATGGAATTCGTTTATCCTTGTTCTCAACAAGCTGAGAGGAATGGCGCTTTAATAAACGCATAAAACAAAAAAGGACTGACTTCTGTCAGTCCTTTTTCTATTTTGTATCAGTTATTAAGCTGTTTAAGATACGCAAGGTCCTTGCCGTTGATAATTCCGTCGTAATTAAGGTCAATTGCGTCGTAATAATTGCTGTCGCCAAGCTCTGCGCCTACAACGTCAGCAAAGTTCATCTGCATCGTAGTGCCGCAGCCGTTAAGGCACGACATCGTAATTATATTGCCCGCAAAGCCCGTAACGGCAAAGATGTGGTCATCTCTCCACGTTGCGTAAATTTCCTTATCAGCAACAATATTGTCATACGTATCACTCCATGCAACAAAGGTCTTGCACTGAGGCGTTTCCGTAATATCAGGCGGCGTTGCCGTTTCGCCGCTGTAAACTATATCCTCGCCGATAAGCGTCTGCTTGTTTTCATTAGTATAGAACTTAACGAAGAAGAAGTTACGTATAACGTCGATATGTACCGTAAACGGCTCTGCGCCGTCAAGACCAGTATCGTATTCGTAGTCGATACCAGGCTCGAGCAGCTTGTAGTCGTCAGTAACAAACGCGCCGCTCTGATAACCGATAAGTCCCATATTGTTTTCAGGGTCAATCGAGGTCGAAATAATCCTTGACCTGTCGTTAAACGGCATCGTAACGTAAATGTAGCCCGAATCCTCAACGGCCTCGCCGCTGATAAGCTGGTCGCCTATACGGTTTGACGTAACGTTTTCCAGAAGCGTGTTAGCAGATAAATCAAGCTCCTGAATGTGGTTGTTGCTACAATGAATCGAAGTAAGCTTAGTATTGTTCGACACGTTGAGCGAGGTGAGCTGGTTTTGATGAACCTGCAACGTTTCGAGATTTGTATTATTCGACACGTTAAGCGAGGTAAGCTTGTTAACGCTGCACGAAAGCGTTACAAGGTTCGTCAGCATCGAAACGTTGAGCGCGCTCAAATCGTTACTCTGGCAGTTAAGCCTTGTAAGCGCCGTGTTGTGGCTTACGTCAAGCGAGCTGAGCTCGTTACCCATACAGTCAAGCCACGTAAGGTTCGTAAGCGCCGAAACGTTAAGCGTCTTTAAGCCGATACCGCCGCAACGGAGCGTTCTGAGATTGGTAAAATACTCGATACCCTTAAGGTCCTCAATCTCTGCGTCCTCGTCAAGGTCGTAAAGATAGCCAGTAACGGAAAACAGCGTTACGCCCGTTCTTTCGCTGTCCGAAAGATATCCGTCCTCGTCCTCATCACATTCCATAGCAACGATTGTACGGAAGTTTGCGTCGGGGAAGTTTGCGGCATTAATAGCCACGGGACTTCCCGCATATGCAACAATTCCTGCCGTAAGGCTTGCGCCTATGATAAGCACAGTCAGGACGAGGGATAATATCTTTTTGTTATTCTTCATATTAATCCCTCCTTATCGTCCTACTGTTACAGTAACCGATTTAGAAACTGTTGTATTATCTTCATTTGTAATCGTACAGGTTACTACCGCCGTGTTTGACGTACGGGCAATACCCTTGCCTCGCGCGGTAAGGTCAACAAAGCCTGTATCGCTTACTGTCATATAAGTGTCGTCGGAAATTGACCACGCAACGCTCTTCGGTGCCGTTGCATTTGTTGGAACAAGACTGTAGCCGAGCTGAATTCCTGGGAAGTCAGTATAGCGAAGCGCATATCCTGTCTGGGTAATTGAATCACCCGAAACTGCGTTTCCGTCAGCAGTAAACGTGAAGTCTGTTACGTTTACAATTACGTCTACGAAGGAGATTGAGTAAACCTGTTCAATTTCGCGGTCGTAATCATCGGTTGCAGTAAATTTAACGTTGAAGGTAAGGCGTGTGCCCGTTCTTCTTACGGTGAGCGTGTTGCCGCTCTTTGTGACTGTTCCGCCAGATACGTCGGTTGCCTTGAAGTCGTACGACTTAATCATAGCGCCCTCGTTAAGAGTCATTGTGATTGTTGCCGCAGCGCCGCTCGAAAGCTCATATGTGCTTCCGTTTTCAATATCAAATTCGCTGCCGTTAGTATTAACCTTGATTGTCGGGTCAGCCTGAATGAACTCGTTGCCCTCCTCGCCAAGAAGCGTCATAGCTTCTGTAAGGTTCAGGCAAGCCTCGTCAATCTCGTCCTGTGAAGCGTACGGATTATTGTATACTGCAACAGCCGCGTCATATTCAGCCTTGAACGCAGTACCAACGCCGTACTTATAATCCATATAGTCAATCTGCTCTGCTTGTGCAATTGCAGCTTCAAGTGCGCTTGTGTCCCAGGTCGTGTACGCCGTAATCGTGTCGGTGTAGCCGCCGTCAAGAGTCGTTGCGGTAATCGTACAAGAGCCTTGTGAAACGAAGGTTACAAGACCGCTTGCGTTAACCGTTGCGATGCTCTCGTCGCTTGACGTATAAACACAATCTGTGAGATACGAGGAGGCAACCTGAGCGTCCTCGATACCAAGCTCGTCAGTAGTCGGCTTAACGCTCTTAGCAGCGTCGACCTTGCCGAATACAACGTCCTTTTCGTAATCGAACTTCGTTACGCCGTATCTTACAAACGATACGTTGATGCTATCGGTAAATACGTCGCCCGTGTACGCCGTTACTGTTACTGTGATAGTAGCAGCCTTAGAGCCCGAAATTGTATTTGTAACCTCGCCGTTTTCGTCAACAAGGATAAGGTTGTTCGAGGAGCTCCATTCAATCTCTCTGTAAATCGCATTGTCTGGAGTTAATGCAAGGCCGAGCTGAATCTTTGCATTTGTAAGAGTTCTTGCAGTCTTGCGGACGTAACCGTCGTGCTCGATAGTTACACTCTCCTGTCCGTCTGGAACGGTGATGTGAATTTCTGTAGGTGCGATATATCTGACAAGAGCGTTATATGCTGCGTTGAGCGTTTCAAGATAGGAATTAACCTCAGCCTGAGTTGCCTTGCCCTCGTTTACAACCTGTGCAGACTCTGCAACTGCCTCTGCGAGAACGGCAAGACTTTCTTCTGTGTAAACCATTTCCTCCGTGCTGTCAACAATCTGCTGATACTGCTCAACCTTGTCGGCAAGAGGCTGGAAGTTCGTGTAAACGGTTACTGCAACGTTCTTTGAATAACCGCCGTCAACGGTCTTTGCCGTGATTGTGCATGTACCCTTGTCGATAAAGTCGATTACGCCGCCGTTTACTGTTGCTACGCTTTCGTCAGATGAGAACCACTCAATTGTGCCGACGTCGGGCGTACCGCTCGTCGAGGTAGCCGTTGCCGTTACGGTGTAGTTGCTGTCGGTTGCGTATCTAGTGAGCGACGTGTCGGAAATTGTGATGTTCGACGCCGTCTTGTCGGCAAGAACAACGTTGATTGTACGGCTGTAAGTTCTGCCGTAGTCGTCAGTCGCCGTTGCCGTTACCTTTGCAACACCAGCCTTGCTCTTTTCAGTAGGTGTAAGCGTAATTCTTGCTCCAGAAATCGAGGATTTCATATTTGTGGTGCTGTCAACCGACCAGGCAAGCGTCTTGTAGAACGCGTTGCTCGGCGCCACACTCGCATTAAGAATTACGTAGTTGTTATAGTTGTAATCAGCATATCCGCTTGAAATGTTAACAGAAAGCGCGTCCTTTGAAGGAACCTGACCGCTCGTTACCTGGGAAGCAGAGCCGAAGGTCGGGTCTTTCCAAGCCTGATATGCGATGTTGATGTTCTGTACCTGAATGTACTCGTTGTTAGCAAGCGCCGCGCCTGCATTACGAAGAGCGTTAGCGTAGGCGTCAATTTCGCTCTGAGTAAGCGTCATATCGGTGAGCGCCGCCTCGGCGTCCTCATATGCGCGCCTGAACGCCTGGCCTACCTCGTAGCTGTAGTCCTGATAGTTAACGTCGCGGTACTGTTCAAGAAGCGCGCTGAGCTCGCTTCTGTCACCCTCGGTAGAGGTGATACACTCTGCCGACCAGCCGCCGTCGTACGAAATTGCTCTTACCTTTGTTGAGCCTGCGCTTACGAACGTAACTACGCCGTTGCTGTCGATAGTGGCTATATCATCGTTATCGCTCTCCCAGTAATAATCCTGAATAGAAGCCTTACCGATATGAGCCGCAGTCGTACCAACTGGAAGAACGGTACAGGACAGCTGATAAGTGTCGCCGATTTTACCGTTGATGTTATTGTCTGAAAGCTCCAAACCCGTTACTGGGAAGTATGCAAACGATACCCATACGTAGTCGGTAAACGACCTGCCGAAGTGGTCGGTTACTGTACAGGTAATTCTGCCGTAACAGGACTTGTTTGCTGTAGGTGAAGCAACGCCTTCGTTTGTAACTGAAATATCAGACGTTGAGGATACCCATTCGACAGTTTGATATGAGCCGTTGTTAGGATAAAGTCTTACGTTAAGGTCGAGCTTTGCATTCTTATAGCTTATACCCTCTGAAAGCACGCTGAGGTCAAACTGATAGAAGTCCGAGGTAGCCTCGCCGTCGAGATAAAGCTCAACGCCCTGAAGCTCGTTATACTTCTTGAGTCCGTTATACGCAGCCTCAAGAGTAGCCTGCATAGCGTCAACCTCTTTTTGTGAATAGCCCGTGTGCTTATTAACCATAGCCTGTGCTTCATTAAGAGCAGCAGTATAGGTTTCCCAGGTGTCGGGATAATACGAGGTCTGAACAAGCTGAAGGTCGGAGTATTGCTGAATAAGATTTGAAAGTCCGTCATAGTTCGTTACAACGTTAACGTGACAGCTTGCCTGATATCCGCCGTCATACGTCGTAGCTGTGATAAGACAGTCGCCGCCGCATACGAAGGTAACAACGCCGTTCTGGTCAACGGTTGCTATTTCGGGGTCAGAGGTTTCCCACTTAACCTTCGAAACAGATGCCGCGCCGACGCCTACAGTACCCTTCGGCTGTACGGTTGCGGTTATTGTCTGAGTTTCGCCAACCTTGCCGCCGTCAATGGTGGTTGTGTTAAGCTCAACGCCCGTTGCCTTCGTTCTTGCAAATGCAACAAAGATTTCGTCCGTGATAATACGTCCGCTGTAATCCTCCATCGTGCAGGTGATAATAGCCGCGCTCGGGTCGTTCGAGGTCGGACGGCATACGCCGCCGCGGTCAACCGAAACGCTGCTGTCTGACGAAGTCCAGGTTACGTCGCTGTACATCGCGCCCTTTGGCGAGGTTTCGTAAGAAAGCGTACAGCTTGTTTTTGTATAATTCTGTGTTGTGCCGACATCTACGGTGATGAAATCTCCGACGTCCTGTCCCTTTGAATTAACGATTTTAACGTCGTTAACGCCTACGAAGCCGCCGAGCTTGAAGAAGGCGGAAAGAAGATTCTTTCTTGTAGTATCAACGTTATCCTGTGAAGCCATTTCCTCGTCATAGTAAACTGAATATGCAAGGTCAAGCTTCTTCATATAATCCTGATAGAGCTTTTTGTTATCCTTTGTTCTGATGATTACGGTGTCCTCGCAAAGCTCGATAACCTGCTTGAGTCCTGCCTTGTCAGGACGAACCTTAACCGTAGAGGTGCCGACGATACCGCCGTCTGCAGATACGCAGTAAAGCGTTGCAGTACCTACGTCGTTACCGTAAAGGATGGCGTCGCGGTTGTCGTTTGTGTCGGTCTTAACCGTGAACACGCCCTCGTCGGACGAATACCAGTTACACTTGTAGCAAGCGTAGCCCGTCGAGGTCCAGCTTCCGTCAAAGGAAACGGTGTGCGTAGCCGTTCCTGCGCTGCCGTTTGTAAGAAGAACGGGGTTCTCGTTAACAACGTTCGAGTTTACGTAGTTCTTCGTTACGCAAACCGTAATAACGTTTGATTTTATTTTTCCGTCGTTTGAAACAGCGTAGATGTTGAACGTATCGGCAACCTCGTGCCCCGCCTTTTGCTTAACGGAAATTGAGTGCGTGTCGTCGCTGACCTCGGTGTTGTAATAGCCGTTGTCAACAACCCACGTTAAGTTCTGGTTTGTTGCCGTTGCGGGATAAACAGATGCGGCGAGCTTTGCGCCGTTACCTGCATAAGCCTCTGCAACGTTCTTCTTGATTGTTACGTACTGATAGTTAACGCCGTTGATAGTAACGGTGTTGTTGCGGTTGATGTCGCCGTTTGACGTACCGCCCGTAACTGAAATCTGGATATTTTCAACAGGAATACCCGTGCGGATTTCCTTTTCTGCAATATAGCTTGAAATTTCGTAGAAGTTACCGTTTGAAAGCTCATAGCCCGTATACGCCTTCATAGCTATCGTACAGTAGCCGCCGCTAATCGTCCTGTAATGTCCGAGATGGTCAATTTCGCCAATGCCGTTATTTACAGGCGCGTCCTCGCTTGCCCAGGTGTAAACGGGATTTCCGTCCTCGTCCTCACCCGTTTTTATACCCCAAAGCGTATAAAGGTTTTCGGCGTTTGCTACACGGCTCGGGTACAGCGTGTAGCTGTAATTTGTGCTCGTGTCAATTTCTACCGTGTCTTTGCCGACAATATCAACGTGTGAAATATACCGTCCCGTCTTACCCGTGACGGTTACAGTTACCGTTTTTGATACACCTGATTTCGTCGTTGCCGTAATTTCGGTCGTCGCGGATGAAAGCTGTCCGAGCGAGCCGTTGGCGTCAAGTCCCTTTATGATACCCGTTGACGGGTCAACACTTGCAACCTCGGGCTTGGACGAAGTCCATACCATACCCGTAAGGTCGCCTGCTTCGGGCTGAACGTCGATAATACTTAGCTGAATTTCGCTTCCCTCGCGGACGGTTGTAACGCCGTCGATGTTGAAGTTCGTAACAGGCTGAGCGTCAACAACGTTAAACGTGATGGAGTCGTTATATACCATCTGAAGAATGATGTTTGCGATAATCTCTACAGCCGTTGCCGTAAGCTGAACTGGGTCAGCCGCGTCGCCAGCAATATCCTTAATTGCAAACGCCGCGTCAAGAATACCTGCAAGCACGTTACGGTTGATATCAACGCCCATATACTTAATGAGCGCGTCGGCAACCTCGGTCGTGTCAAGCGTTCCCGTATTGTCAAGCGCGTAAACGTAGTTAACGAGTTTGAGTATAGCCTCGATAACCTCCTCTGAGTCGGGCGATACAAGAATTGTAACCGTACCCGTGTTCTTGAAGCTTACAAGACCGCTGTCGTTAACAGTTGCAACAACCTTGCCCTGTGAGAAGATTGATGATGACTTAACGGAATATACAACGCCGAACTTTAATCTCTGAGGCGTTGTAATAGCGTTCAGCTGTACCTCGCCGCCCTTCGGCTGAGTTGTGTTAATCTGTGATTTATTTGTGATATGTGTTCCGTTGGGGAGGAAGTTTGAAAGCGGGTCATCGTTTTTGATAACCGTTACATCAATATTGTCCTGCGCAAGAAGAGTACCGTCAGACGCAAAGAGCTGGCAGTATATCGGTGTGTTAACCTTGTCAAGATACTCACGAAGCGAATCAACAAGCTGTCCCTTGTACGATTCAACGTAGTCGGTGAGCCTTGAATCAGAGCCGAGCGCAGTTACCATAAGGTCAACAATCGCCTCGGTATCCATTGAGTCAAGGTCAATATATTCGTTGAAGAATACCTTTTCAAATACAGTACCCATTACGCTACCGATAAGCGGAATTGGCTTAACCTCGTTGTCAATCCACGATTGAACAACGGCACCCTTTGAGGAGTCAAACGCCTTTACCTTACCCGTCTGGTCAGTATCAACAAGCACAGGGTTTTCGCTGTACCACTTGATGTACGAGTTGTCAGGCGCGGTACAGTCAATCAATTTGTACGTGTACTGCACAGTTTCGCCCTCGGGGATGTACTCGATGTGCTTCTCCTTTGTAATTTCGTCGTCATAGGTCGGCACCATCGTGTTTGAATCCTTGTAAAAGATTTCAAGCTCGTACGCCTGAATAACGCCGTCCTCCGCTAATACGGTCATAACGGGAACAAGCCCGCTTACTGCAAGCAGTACGGACAGCAGTACGCTCAGTGCCTTTTTTGTGAATTTGTTTTTCATTTTCTTACCTCCCAACGGTAACTATATATAAGAACATTATCTATAATTACTTAAAATTAAAATAATTATACCTTATCTATTATATTATAAATCATTCTCGCCTTTCGGTCAATATCTTGGTGGCTGAAAATGTTACAAAATTTTGAACACGTATTTGTTTATTCTTCACAAAGAATTTCAATTTTTTTGTACATTGTGCCTTTTTGTGTATATTATGACGCTTCAAGATGTAGTCCGCTGAAAACGCAGTTTCTAACGGTAAAAAGGCGACCCGATGCAGAATACTGAATACTGAAAACTGAATACTGAATACCGCTAACTAAAAACAGCTTCCAAAACGGAAGCTGTTTTTATATATCAAGTGTTTCAAATTTTTTCTTTGCCTTTTCGGTCACGTCGCGGAGAATGCCTATTGTCGCCTTCTGTCCGTTGTCGCGTTCGACAATGCGCCTGCGGTCGGACACGATAAGGTGTTTTCCGCTTTTTGTGCGAAGTGAATACGTCGCCTTTGCCGTCGTTTTGCCGTCTGACGACACAACAAAGCTGTGGCGCGCAACGGGAATTTCCTTTTCCTTCATAAGCTTAGTTAAATCGCCGCCGAGGTCCTCGAAAAATTCCTTTCGCGTGTACCCAATAAGCTTCATAAAATCGCTCGATACGATATCAAGAATAAACGGCGCGTCAAAGTCGGCGGTGAAAAGAGGGCCTGGAAGATTTTTGAAAAGCTTAAGCATCTTTTCGCGTTCCTCATCGGCGTCCTCCTCTGCCATTTTTATTTCGTTTATGTCAGAAAAAATGCCGTGAAAAATCGGACAGCCGTCGTCATCGTAATGATGAATTGACGCGCCGAGCTTACACCACATAATACCGTTTCCGCGCTTCTTTACGCGGATTTCCATATCAATCGGCTTTTTCGTCGCCATTGTTTTTCCGACAGCCTGAAATACTGCGCTTTTGTCATCGTCGTAAATGAAGTCGCCTATATGGTACGTGCGCTTAAGATAATAGCTTTTTGACACGCCGAACATATCGCAGCACGCCTTGTTCATATATAGCGCCTCAAACTGCATATCGCTCGTTACCTTGAACAGGCATACGCCCGCGTTGACAAGGTCGATAAGCTCCTTCATTTCGTCGGCGCGAGTCTTGATTTCCTCGCTCCTTTTCTGTGAGCGCGAAACATCGGCAAGCGTCAACCTGCAACGCTTCGTGCCTTCAATATTATTACCCGTACAGTGAACGAAAACGTCCTCGCCGTCCTTGTTTTTTATGTAAAAATCCAGATAAACGTACGGACTGTCCTTCTTGCAAATTGCGCGGCGGACGTCCTCTCTGTCGCGCGGATTGATAACGTCGTTTAAGTATAATTTGCCCTGCTTAATCTTAGAAGGGTGGACTCCTGTAAATTCCGAAAAATGACTGTCGGACGATACAACCCTCATATTGTCCGCCTTGTCGACCTCGCAGCACATAAATTCAACCTCAAAGGCTATCTCGTCATAATCGGCTATGCGAATCCCTCCTTTGTCAATTCTTTAACAATGCTATTATATCACATTCATATGAAAATGTCACGACGCTAATTACCGATTTAATAAAATATTAACCATTATACCAAAAAAATGATTATTTTATTGTAATAAAACACAAAGTATGGTATCATACAATAAATAAATTTCAAGGGGTATCACAATGGCAAAGGTTTTTAGAGTTTTTGTTGAAAAGAAAAAGGGCTTTGACGTTGAGGCGGGCAATATTCTTGCCGACCTTCAAAGTAATGTCGGAATTACTGCGCTTGAGGATTTACGCATAATCAACCGATACGACGCAGAGGGACTCAGCGCCGAGGAATTCGACCGCGCAGTAGCTCAGGTATTCTCGGAAGCCAATCAGGACAACGTATGCTACGAAATCAGCTTCGAGGACGGCTGGAGGTATTTTGCTACAGAATATCTGCCTGGCCAGTACGACCAGCGCGCAGACAGCGCGGCGCAATGCATTCAGCTTCTTACGGCAGGTGAGCGCCCTGCAGTAGCGTCGGCAAAAATCATCGCATTCAAGGGCGACGTGAGCGACGACGATATTAACAAAATCAAATCTTACATCATCAACCCCGTTGAGTCGCGAGAGGCTTCGATGGAGCTTCCCGAGTCGCTTGACATCAAGGCTGACAGACCTGACGATATCGTCAGAATAGACGGCTTTATCTCGAAAACCGACGGCGAAATTGCCGCTTATCACAGCGAAATGGGCTTTGCTATGAGCGTTGCCGATTTGTGCTGGGTACGCGATTACTTCAAAAACGACGAGGGCAGAGAGCCTTCGCTTACAGAGCTAAAGGTTATTGATACCTACTGGAGCGACCACTGCCGCCACACCACCTTTGCAACCCAGCTTGATGAAATAAAAATTGACGAGAGCAAATACTCAGCCGCAATCGAGCAGGCTCTTAAGGAATACTTTGAGGTGCGCGACGAGCTTTACAAGGACCGCAAGGACAAAATCGTGTGCCTTATGGATATGGCGTGCATCGGCACGAAGGCGCTCAAAAAATGGGGCTACGTTGACGACCTTGACGAGAGCGAGGAAATTAACGCCTGCTCAATTAACGCCGAGGTTGAAATTGACGGCAAAACGGAGCCGTGGCTCATTCAGTTCAAAAACGAAACTCACAATCACCCCACGGAAATTGAGCCCTTCGGCGGCGCGGCAACCTGCCTTGGCGGCGCAATACGCGACCCGCTTTCGGGACGCGCTTACGTTTATCAGGCTATGCGCGTAACTGGCTCGGGCGACCCGACAACACCATTTGAGGAAACGCTCCCCGCTAAGCTCCCGCAAAGCAAAATCACAACGGGCGCGGCGCAGGGTTATTCGTCGTACGGCAACCAGATTGGTCTTGCAACGGGACAGGTTGTTGAGCTTTACGACGAGGGCTACGTTGCAAAAAGAATGGAAATCGGTGCCGTTATCGGCGCTTCACCAAAGAAAAACGTTATACGCGAGGTACCCGAAGAGGGCGACATAATCGTGCTTCTCGGCGGCCGTACGGGACGCGACGGCTGCGGCGGCGCAACGGGCTCTTCAAAGGCGCACAACTCACAGTCAATCGAAACCTGCGGCGCAGAGGTGCAAAAGGGTAATCCGCCGACGGAGCGCAAAATTCAGCGTCTTTCCGCAAAACCGAGGTTGCACAGATGATTAAACGCTGCAACGATTTCGGCGCAGGCGGCGTGTCGGTTGCAATCGGCGAGCTTGCTGACGGACTGACAATCAACCTTGACAAGGTACCGAAAAAATATGACGGTCTTGACGGCACGGAGCTTGCAATCTCCGAGTCGCAGGAGCGTATGGCGGTCGTTATCGACAAGGACGATATCGACAAGTTTACTGCACTTGCAAACGAGGAAAACCTCGAGGCAACCGTTGTTGCAGAGGTAACCTCGAAAAACAGACTTGAAATGTTCTGGCGCGGCGACAAAATCGTTGACCTGTCGCGCGATTTCCTTAATACAAACGGCGTCGTACAGCACGCAAAGGCTGAAATTAACGCAGTAGACGACAACAGCTACAGAGAAAGCGTACCCGAGGCGCTTCGCGGTATGACAAACGCCGAAGCGCTCAAGGCTAACCTTTCGCGCCTTGAGGTATGCTCGCAAAAGGGACTTGTTGAACGCTTTGACTCCTCAATCGGCGCGGCAACGGTGCTTATGCCGTACGCAGGAAAATATCAGCTCACACCCGAGGACGCTATGGTTGCAAAGGTGCCGCTTGAAAAGGGCGAAACTGACACGGCAACAGTTATGTCCTACGGCTTTATACCTAAGCTTTCTCGCTGGTCGCCGTTCCACAGCGCAGCATTTTCCGTTACGGAAAGCCTTGCAAAGCTTGCCGCTGTAGGCTGTGACCCGTCAAAGGCGCGCCTTACCTTCCAGGAATACTTTGAACGTCTCGGCAACGCTCCCGAGCGTTGGGGCAAGCCTGCCGCTGCGCTTCTCGGCGCGCTGTCGGCTCAGCTCGGCTACAAGACTCCGTCAATAGGAGGTAAGGACAGTATGAGCGGCTCATTTAACGAGCTTGACGTTCCGCCGACGCTCGTTTCGTTCGCCGTTGGTATGAGCGAGGCTTCAAAAACAGTTTCGGCGCAGTTCAAGAAGGTCGGCTCAACAGTTAAGCTCCTTGAGCTTCCCGTTGACGAAAACAGCGGACTTCCCGATTACGAAAAAGCTATGGCGCTTATGATGAGCGTTTACGAGGGTATAAGAAGCGGCAAAATCCTTGCCGCAAGCGTTGTCAAAGAGGGCGGCGCCGCTGCGTGCGTGTGCAAAATGGCATTCGGCAACAAGCACGGCTTCACCTTTGCGCAGGGACTTGACAGCAGAACGCTTTTCGCTCCGCTGCAGGGCTCGTTTGTCGTTGAGCTTGCCGATAAGGACGCGTTTGACGGCGTAACGCTCGGCACGACAAACGATAACGCCGTATTCATTATTGACGGCGTTGTTCACACGTGCGACGACCTCATTGACGAATGGACGGCTAAGCTCGAAAGAGTGTTCCCGACCGACTCGGGCAAAAAGGCAAAGATGAGCGCAGACGTTCCGCTTTATAAAGAACGTTCGATATTTGTTGCAAAGAACAAGGTTGCAAGACCGCGCGTGTTTATCCCTGCTTTTCCAGGCACGAACTGCGAGGTTGACTCGGCGCGCGCATTTGAAAAGGCGGGCGCAGAAGCGTCAATCCTTGTTATCAACAACCTTTCGAGCGCGGCAATCAACGAAACGATAGATAAAATGGTAAAGGAAATTGAGCAGGCGCAGATTGTTATGCTTCCTGGCGGCTTTTCGGGCGGTGACGAGCCTGAGGGCTCGGGCAAGTTTATTGCAACAACGTTCCGCAATCCGAGAGTCAGCGAGGCAGTAACAAAGCTACTCAACAACCGCGACGGTCTTATGCTCGGCATATGCAACGGCTTCCAGGCGCTTATCAAGCTCGGACTTGTGCCGTACGGCGAAATCGTTACGACTAAGCCCGACGACCCGACGCTTACCTTTAATACAATCGGCAGACATATTTCGCAAATGGCGTACACGCGCATCACAAGCGTTAAGTCACCGTGGTTCAGCAGTGTAAACGCAGGCGACGTATTTGCTGTGCCTATCAGCCACGGCGAGGGCAGATTTATGGCAAACGATGACGTTATGAAAAAGCTTGTTGAAAACGGTCAGGTTGCAACTCAGTACGTAAATCTTGACGGCGAGGTATGCGACGATATGCCGTTTAATCCTAACGGCTCCGTATGCGCGGTTGAGGGTATCACCTCGCCCGACGGACGCGTTCTCGGCAAGATGGGACACAGCGAAAGAAAGGGCAACGACCTTTATGCAAACGTTCCGTTTGAAAAGGATATGAAGATATTTGAAAGCGGAGTAGGTTATTATAAATAAAGGCCAAAGGCCAAAGGGCAAAGTAAAGGGGTTAATATGGACAAACATAATCACACCCATTCGCATGAGCATACAAAGGAGGTTTCAAACCGACTTGCACGCGCAATAGGACATCTTCAGAAGGTTAAGCAGATGGTTGACGACGGCGAGGACTGCAGCGAGGTATTAATCCAGCTTGCCGCAGTAAAATCTGCTATTAACAACACGGGAAAAGTAATTCTCAAGGACCATATTGACCACTGTATCGTTCACGCAGTTGAGGATGGAAACACCGAAGCCCTCGACGAGCTGAACGCCGCTATTGACAAGTTTATCAAATAATAACACAGACCGATTCCAAAGCTGCGAATCGGTCTTTTGTTATATAAATAACAATATATATATTAATAATTATACATTAATACCATATATGCAAGTTGCTTATATATTGCAAATGTGGTAGAATATGTAAGATACTGGATTATTATGTGTAAAGGGGGGTGACGGCTTGAAGAAGTACAACTATTTTGACGATGACCGCGCAGTTGACGACGTACGTTCGCGCGTCAGACAGGCTGACGCAAAAGAACAGCAGCGCATTGAAAACAGCTTTTCGTACAAAATGAAAAGCTTTACAAAGAATAGTGGAAAAAAGCTTGCGCGTAAAGCAAAAGACGTTCTGAGCCGTAACCCGCTTGAGCTTCTTGAAAACGCGAGCAGGAACAAAAAGCGTTTTGTAACGGTTATAATGTTCCTCGTTTTCATAATATTTTTAGTATCTCTTATTGGCTTAACCGTTTTGTCGGTTAACAAAGAGAACAAAAGAATTCAGCAGTTCAACGCCGACGCTGGCTCAGTTTGCTCACAGTACATCGTTCAGTACGGCAACAGCAACTACGAAAACCTTTACAACAAATATAAAATACGCGGCTACCGTATGACGGGACTGTGCTACGCGCGCGAAATGGACTTTAACCGCGACAACACGAGCGAGCTGCTTTTGATTTACAACGACAGCGGCGTGTATTACGTTGACGTATGGGGATATAACGACGACAAGAAGTTCGTCGCTCTGTTCCACGAAAAAGCGGCGCAGACAAAGAAGAAAAAGGACGACGCGTGGGTTACGGTTTACGCAAAGAACAACCGCTACTACATAGGCGTTCACGATGAAAGCGATTTGTCGAAGGTTTCGCTTTACGGTATGCGCGGCGGAAAATTTGAAAAGCGCTTTAACTGCACGTACGACTCTGCGACCGAGGCGTTTTCAATAAGAAAAAAGGTTGACCCCGTTTCGTTCGAGCGCATTAAGCTTGCAGTTCTCAACGAGCAGAAGGCAAATATGACGCTCAACCTCGTTTCAAATCTCGTTGACGACTTCTCTTCTGGAAGCGGCGACGCGGCGCTGAAGGCAGTTGCCCAGACGACCAGTCTTACTGGCTCGTACTACAAGGTTGTCGAAGGTCTTAACCAGAAATACGGCGCGGCAAAATACGTTGAAAGAAACGGTTACGGCTTTATTGACGGACTTGCAGTCGTTGATTTAGTTGACTTTGACGGCGACGGCACGGAAGAGCTCGTTACCGTTTACCGCAAGACGGTTAAATCGCGCGAGCAGAGCAACACGGGCAACTACGTTGCAACTGAAGAGGATAAGTATTACTTTGAGGTTTACCGCTACAACGGTTCAAGCGCGCTTATCGCCTACAAGGGCGAGGGCATTTCAAACAACCTTAATAACGAGCGCGAGCAGTATTATATTCTCAAAACTGAAAACGGCAGAACGCTTTACTGTCAGAATTCCTTCTCAACGAAGAATTACGGCAGAACGGTCAACGCGTCCTCGTCGATGATGCGTTTTGACAAGACTTCGTTCACTACTTGTTATAAAGCGTCGTACACGTCCGATTACGGCTATACGGAATACTTCCTTGACGACGAGGAGGTACGCAAGTCGAAATTCGCCGAGGAGGGCTATGCCGTTCCGTTCTTTGACGGCACGGACGATTACGACACGTCAAAGTTCAGCGTTACGTATCTTCAGCGCAAGGTTTCAAAATCAGGCGACATAAAATCGCAGGTTGACAAAACTGTTGCAAAAATCAAGGAGCTTAACAAATCGTACAATCCGCAATAAAAAACAGGAGCTGTTCAGACGAACAGCTCCTTAATTCTTTTGTTGATTATTTAATAACCGTACCCATTGTGTTAGGCGCCATACCTGCCGCGTTTGCTTCGTCGGTATCGATGTGCATAGCAAGAGCATAGCTGTCAGACACGCGTACGACAACGTCGCCGAAGGTGAGGTTTCTTCCGTTTGAGGTAGGGATTTCAACAGAAACGATTTCGCCGTTTTCAAGTCCCATTTCCTCTGCGTCCTTCGTTGTTGCGTGGATGTGACGCTTTGCTGCGATAACGCCCTCGGTGAGGTCAACCTCGCCTGCAGGACCAACGAGCTTGCACGCGCCAGAGCCTGCAACGTCGCCAGACTCTCTTACAGGAGCAGCAACGCCGATTGAGCGCGCGTCCGTAAGTGAGATTTCTACCTGCGTTGCAGGTCTTACTGGACCGAGAATTGAAACTGCGGGAAATTCGCCCTTTGTTCCTACTACCTTAACTCTTTCCTCGCAAGCGTACTGGCCTGGCTGAGAAAGCATTTTTTTAACAGTCAGCTCGTAGCCCTTGCCAAAAAGTGTTTCAAGATCTGCCTGTGAAACATGCACGTGACGAGCCGAAATTTCTACTACAACTTGATTAGCCATAATATTTTCCTCCAAAAATTAATACGCTAATATTTTAATACAAAAGGAATTGTTTTTCAACAGTTAATTTGATATAATTGAATTATAAATTATAAATGATGAATTATGAATTAAGGGCGGGCTATCCCCTGACTCGATTATAATAACAAAAAGGATAAAAAATATGACTTTAGATGAACTTGAGCTTCAATGTAAAAGCTGTACAAAATGCGCCCTTTGCGAGGGCAGGACGAATCTTGTTTTCGGCATAGGAAAAAAGGACGCGGACATTATGCTTATCGGCGAGGGACCAGGCGAAAACGAGGATTTGCAGGGCGAGCCGTTTGTCGGCAGAAGCGGCAAGCTGCTCGACAAATTCCTGAACAGCATTGACCTTGACCGCAACAAAAACGTATATATCGCAAATATGGTTAAATGCCGTCCGCCGAAAAACCGCGACCCGAAGCCCGAGGAACAGGATATGTGCATCGCGTGGCTCAGGGAGCAGTTCAGAATAATCAGACCGAAAATAATTATCTGCGTCGGCAGAATATCGGCGCAAAAGCTGATTTCGCCGAGCTTTCGCGTAACCCAGCAGCACGGCGAATTCATCGAAAAAAACGGCGTTCTGATGATGGGAACGTATCACCCTGCGGCAATTTTACGCAACCCGAACAACAAGGAGCTTGCGTACGGCGACTGGCTAAAGGTGCGCGACAAAATCGAGGAATTAGGTATAGAAATATAAAAAACTCTTGACAAAAACGTAAAGTGTATGTATAATACACTTTGCAAATGCGGATTTAGCTCATCCGGTAGAGCGTCACCTTGCCAAGGTGAAGGTAGCGAGTTCGAGTCTCGTAATCCGCTCCAAAATGAAAACAGTACCGTCAGGTGCTGTTTTTATTTTTTGCTTAGCGGTCGAGACTCGAACAGGGCAACCCGCAGGGTAGCAAGCGTCCGGTGGACGGTTGCGGTGCCCGCGTGCGTGCCGTCGAGCGCGTAAGCGAGACGGGCGAGTCTCGTAAAACACCCATTAGGGTGTATTAATGAAATTAATCCTTGCGGATTAATGAAATATTCCTTTGGAATATGAAATTGCTTTGCAATGAAATACACCTTCGGCGTATGAAGGATTATTAATTAATACATCTGCAATATTTCATTTTTTACAGACTGAATTCTCGGTCTGTTTTCTATTATTTTTTTGCTCTTGTGTTACCAGAGTGAGCACTACACAATATACACTATATTTACAATATACTGCTTTTTTGTTACAATAGAAGTCTAAGCGAAAAACAAGGAGGTGCCGAGAGTGAATTATCAGATTTTGCCTATGGGCGAGGTTTGGAGCGAGGGTATGTTCAGCGTGCCGAGCACTGTCGTTAACAAGTACATACGGCTTGCAAGCGCGTATCAGCTCAAGGCGCTGCTTGTTATTCTTTCGCGCGGCGGAAACTGCACGAGCCACGATATCGGCACCGCTATCGGCGTACCCGAAAGCGAGGTTTGCGAGCTGCTTGATTTTTGGGTTGAGGAGGGCATACTGCTCACGGAAGGCGTAAAAAGCGCACCGTCGCCAAAGTCTGAAAAAACGCCCGTAAAAAAAGCAGAGAAAAAAGAAGAAAAGCCGCAGGCAAAGCAGGTCGAGGCTATGCCCGTACCTAATCTGTCGCCTGCCGAGGTTACCGCAGCGCTTCGCGAAAGCGAAGAGCTTACGGCGCTTATGCAGGAGGCGCAGGTCGTGCTCGGCAGCACACTGAGTCACAATCAGCGCGAAATGCTGATTAATATGGTTAATTACTACGGACTTCCCTGCGAGGTTGCGCTGACAATTCTTCAGTACTTCAAAACAGAAAAGGATAACGGAAACGTCATAAGCTGGTCGTACGTTGCGGCTATGGCGAAAAACTGGTGCGAAGAGGGCATCACGACGCTTTCTGCCGCTGACGAAAAGCTCAAGGAGCTTGAAAGCTCGGACAGACTGTGGAACAAAATCGTTGAGCTCAGCGGAATACGTTTCCGCAAGCCGACTGCAAAGCAGCGCGATATGATTAAGGAATGGAACGCCGCATTCAGTATGGAAATGATTGCTCTTGCGTGCGACACGATGCGAGAAAACGCTCAGCGTCCAACGCTGAAATACGTTGATTCCGTACTGAAAAACTGGAACAAAAAAGGCATTACGACGCCCGAGCAGGTCGAAGAGGACAACAAAAAGCACGCCGCCGACAAAAACGAAAAGGACGGCGGAAAGCTTAGCGGCAAGCCCTCCTTTGATATTGACGAAATCCAGAGCCGAATTATGAAAAACGAAAATTTTGACGTATAGGAGAAGATAAATGTCATATCCTAAGGAAATATATTTAAAAGCAGAACGCATACTCGAAAAGCGCAGAGATAACGCCGTTATGGAGGCGCAGCTCAGAGCAGAAAAAATCAGAGAAGACGTACCTGAAATTGATAAGCTCCAGGGCGAGCTGTCGGGCATAGGGCTTGAAATATCAAGGCTGTTTTTCTACCGCGAAAACGCGCCCGAAAAGGTTGAGGAGCTTCGCGCAAAGAGCAAGGCTCTTACTGATAAAAGAGCGCAGCTTCTCGTAAAAAACGGCTACGCCGAAAACGCTATGCAGCCCGAATACGTCTGCTCGGTATGCGAGGACAGAGGCTTTGTCAGCGGCAGGCTTTGTACCTGTCACCGTCAGCTTCTAAAGGACATAATGAGGGACGAAATCAAAAAGGTTGCACCGCTTGACGACTGCACCTTTGATAACTTTGATACGGAAAAATACGACACCGCGCCCGACGAAAACGGCATCGTTCCGCGCCAGCGCGCCGAAAGCATACTCGACGCGGCTCACAGATACGCTCAGGGCTTTTCGCAAAACAGCAAAAACATACTGTTCCTCGGCGCGACGGGACTCGGCAAAACTCACCTGTCGCTTGCAATAGTTAACGTTGTTATCAATCGCGGCTTCAGCGTTTGCTACGGCACAAGTCAGAACATTTGCGAGGATTTGCAAAGCGAGCAGTTCGGCAGGGACAGCGACATTATCTACAAAAAGCGTCGTGTGCTTGACTGTGATTTGCTTGTAATTGACGACCTCGGCACCGAAATTGACAACCAGTATTCAATAGCGACGCTGTATAATATAATTAACAGCCGTATACTTGCAAAAAAGCCGACGATTATCAGCACAAATTATGAACCGACGGAGCTTTACAAAAAATACGACCAGCGTATCACAAGCCGAATTACGGGCGAATATATGGCAATGCAGTTTGCTGGAAAGGATATCAGGATAAGCTGATGGGAGAAAGAGCAGACAGAGCAAAGGATTTATTTTTGAGCGGGTACAACTGCGCGCAGGCAGTATTCCTCGCCTTTGCAGACAAATACGGAATTGACGACGACACGGCAGTTAAGCTCGCTTCGTCGTTCGGCGGCGGAATGGGAAGAAGCCGCGAGGTTTGCGGCGCGCTTTCGGGCGCTCTGCTCGTCAACGGAATGGAAACTGGCACGACTGACGTCAGCGACGTTGACGCAAAAACGAAAAATTATGAATCGGCAAGGGAAATTATGGACGCGTTCAGAAGCGACAACGGCTCAATCTACTGCCGAGAGCTTCTCGGGCTGACAAAAAAGCCAGAAAGCGCAACTCCCGACGCACGCACAAACGAGTATTACAAAAAGCGCCCCTGTCCCGATATCGTTTACAGCGCGGCGCTTGTGCTTGAAGAAAAGTTCAAATAATCTTTACTCTTTGTATAATAGTTTACAGGGCGGATATAATCCGCCCACTTCTTTTTTACTCTTTGTATATTAAAATACGGTTTCAACGACTCTGTCGGCAGAGGACGGCGAATACCTCCAGCGCGATATAACGCCCGACGAAACGAAATAATCAAGCTCTTTTCTTGCAGTCGGCGCGCAGGTATCGACAATCACAAGCTTGATTTTCATACGTTCGGGAATAACGGATTTGATGAAAACGGACACCCTCTGCCCTGCGCTTACGTCAGCGCCGAGCTCTGCAAGTCCCGCGAGATTGGGCGTAAGCTCAACGAAAACGCCGTAGCTTTCAACACTTCTGACAATACCCGTCACAGTTTCGCCGACGAAGAAGCTCGCCGCGTTTTCCTCCCACGTTCCGAGCAGCTCTTTAAGCGTAAAGGTTAGCTTATCATTTTCGCGTTTTCTGAGCGCACATTTAATCATTTCGCCTTCACGTAGCCGCTCGCGCGGATGGCTAATGCGCGACACCGACAGCATATCAATCGGAATAAGCGAATTAATTCCGCACGCCAAATCAATAAACACGCCGAAGCCCTCAAGCCTTGTAACGCGCGCGTCGACAATTTCACCTGGGCGTATATTATTTATGTATTCTTCCACGCATTTCAGCTGTACGGCGCGGCGCGACAGAATAGCAACGCGCTTGCCGTTTTCATCACGGTGAAAGCCCATAACGCGAAAGCACACGCGCTTGCCCACGCGCGAAATCAGAGCAATATCGCGCACGGTGCCCTCGAGTATGCCGAGGGCTCCTTCGTTTTTCGGGATAACGCCCTCTATACAGCCTAAATCAATATGTAAATTATGCTCCCTGTCGCACAGCATAACACAGCCCTCATAAATGCTTTCGCTGTCGATAGCCGCCTTTATTTCTTCGATACTCTTAAAGCTCGCAACAAGCTTATTGTTAATTCCTTCTGGATAAAACTTCAAAAAATCAGTCCTTTTTATCTTTCTTATTTGCCTGCGTATATTATTAATATGCTTTTAAGTTATTAATTATGTTGATAATACTAATTGTAAGTGTTATAATAAGTGGGACTTGAATTTGAGAGGTGCATTTATGCAGATTAACGTAGGCGATAAGCTGATAATGAAAAAGCCTCACCCCTGCGGCAACAAGGAATTTGAGGTGCTGCGCGTCGGCGTTGACTTTAAGATACGCTGTACAGAGTGCGGACGTGAGGTTATGGTGCCGAGAAGCAAAATCGAAAAGAACATCAAAAGCGTTATTTAGCGGCAATTCAGTAATATCGACCGAAGGGAGATAACAAATGTTTGATAAATTATTACAGGTAGAGGAACGTTTCAACGAGGTAAACGAGCTTGTGTGCAAGCCCGAGGTTGTTGCCGATATGGAGCAGTACACAAAGCTTATGCGCGAGCTGAAACAGCTTACGCCCGTCGTTGAAAAGTTCAGAGAATACAAAAGCGCAAAGGACACGTACGACGAATCAAAGGAAATGCTAAACGACTCCTCGCTTGACGACGATTTTGCCGCAATGGTAAAGGACGAGTTCGAGCAGAGCAAAAACGATATTGAGCGCATTTCCGAGGAGCTGAAAATCCTGCTTCTTCCGCGCGACCCTAACGACGACAAAAACGTAATTATCGAAATCCGCGGCGGCGCAGGCGGCGAGGAAAGCGCGCTTTTTGCTGGCGTGTTATTCAGAATGTACAGTATGTACGCCGAAGCAAAGGGCTTCAAAACCGAGGTGCTTTCTGCAAGCGAAACGGGACTCGGCGGCTACAAGGAAATCAGCTTTTCCGTTGACGGCGACGGCGCATATTCACGCTTTAAGTTTGAGTCGGGCGTTCACCGTGTTCAGCGCGTTCCCGAAACTGAAAGCCAGGGCAGAATTCACACGTCGACAACGACGGTTGCCGTTTTGCCCGAGGCGGAGGACGTTGACTTTGAGCTCAATGACAAGGACTTGCAGATTGACACCTTCCGTTCAAGCGGCGCAGGCGGACAGCACATAAACAAAACCTCGTCCGCTATACGCATTACGCACATCCCGACGGGCACGGTGGTTGAATGTCAGGACGAGCGTTCACAGCACAAGAACAAGGAAAAGGCGCTCAAGGTGCTTCGCGCAAGACTTTATGACGCAGAAAAGGCTAAGCACGACGCAGAAATCGCAGGCGAGCGCAAAGCGCAGGTCGGCACGGGCGACAGAAGCGAAAGAATAAGAACATACAACTATCCGCAGGGCAGAGTGAGCGACCACAGAATTAATCTGACCCTCTACAAGCTTGAGCAGATATTAAACGGCGACCTTGACGAGCTGATTGACGCGCTCATCACGGCTGATACGGCTGAAAAGCTGAAGGCGTCCGAGGAATAAAACGATTATGAAAACTGAAATTCTGTCGACAAGTGAACGGGACCTGCAAAAAGCTGGCGCGATAATACGCGGCGGCGGTCTTGTCGCATTCCCGACAGAAACGGTTTACGGTCTTGGCGCGAACGCGCTTGACGAAAAAGCAGTCAGAAGCATTTACGCTGCAAAGGGCAGACCGAGCGACAATCCGCTTATCGTTCATATTGCTCAAAAGGACGATATCCTCCCGCTTGTCAAAGAGGTTACGCCAAAGGCAAAGGCGCTAATCGACGCGTTTTTTCCCGCGCCGCTTACAATAATTCTGAAAAAATCAGACGTAATACCGAGCGTAACGAGCGGCGGACTTGACACGGTTGCCGTGCGTATGCCTCAAAACGAAACGGCGCGCGCAGTTATCAAAGCAAGCGGCGTTCCCGTCGCTGCTCCAAGCGCGAACACAAGCGGACTTCCCTCGCCGACGAAGGCGAAATACGTCATAGACGATATGAACGGAAAAATCGACGCAATTATTGACGGCGGCGACTGCGAGGTCGGCGTTGAGTCAACCGTTATAACGCTTGCAACCGACGTGCCTACAATACTCCGTCCAGGCGCAGTTACAAAGGAAATGCTCGAAGCAGTTATAGGCGAGGTAAAAATCGCCGACGCGGTACTCGGCGAGCTCGGCGAAAACGAAACTGCCGCTTCGCCTGGAATGAAATACAAGCACTACTCACCGAAAGCAAAAATTATTCTTGTCGACGCTGACAAGGAAAAATACGAAGCGTTCGTAAACACGAAAAAAGACGCCTTCGCGCTCTGCTTTGAGGGCGACAGCGTTAACGTACCTTACGTTACCTACGGCAGCGAAAGCGACGACGCAAGTCAGGCGCGCGAGCTGTTTGACGCGCTGAGAAGGCTCGACGAGCTCGGCGCAAAGCGCGTTTACGCGCGTATGCCGCACAAGGACGGCGTGGCTATGGCTGTATACAACAGGCTGATACGCGCATCGGCGTTCAATATTATTGATTTGACAAAGCCGTTTACTATCGGGCTTACTGGCGGAACGGGCGCTGGCAAGGGATACGTCTGCAAACGCCTTGAAGAGCTCGGCTTTAACGTTATTGACACAGACTCCGTTGCGCGCGAGGTCGTGAAGAAGGGCTCGCCCCTGCTGAAAAAGCTTGCCGACGAATTCGGACGCGATATTATCAAAGACGCTGAGCTTGACCGCGCGCTTCTTGCAGGTCGTGCGTTTGAAAGCAGAGAGCGCACCGACGCGCTTAACAAAATAATGCACCCTGCGATAATAGAACGCTGCAAGGCGCTTGCAAAAACGCCGAGCGTGCTCGACGCGCCGCAGCTGTTTGAAGCGCACGCCGAGGAGCTGTGCTACAAGGTTATTGCCGTTTCGGCGCCCGAAAAAGTACGTATTGAGCGAATTATCAGACGCGACGGAATAACTGAGGAAAAAGCGCGCGAGCGGATAAACGCGCAGCTTGACGACGAATATTACAGGAGCAGGAGCGATTTTGTAATAGAAAACGACGGCTCTGACATAGATAAACAAATAAATGACATCATAAATCAAATACTATAAACGGAGGTTATATTATGGGAGAAAAAGCAAAGCAGCTTAAGGAAATGCTGTTTAACAAAAAGGAAAACGCAATTGATTTTATGAGCGACGAGGAGCTTGCAATCTGCGACGAGTTCTGCGAGGGCTACAAGGAATTCCTCGGCGAATGCAAAACTGAACGCGAGGTTGCCGCTTGGGTTGAGGACATCGCAATCAAAAACGGCTTTACAAAATTCGACGAGTTCGGTGAGCCGCTCAATGCAGGCGACAAGGTTTACTTTGCAAACAGGGGCAAGTCGATTATCCTTTGCGTAAAGGGCAGACGCAGCATCAAGGACGGCGTAAGGATTTCTGCGGCGCACATTGACTCGCCGCGCATCGACCTGAAACAGTGTCCCGTTTACGAGGCTGACGGACTCGGCTTCTTCAAAACTCACTACTACGGCGGTATCAAGAAATATCAGTGGACGGCTATTCCGCTTTCGCTTCACGGCAGAATTTGCAAAAACGACGGCACCTTTGTTGACGTAAAAATCGGCGAGGCGGCAGGCGAACCGAAGTTCTGCATTACCGATATTCTTCCGCACCTCGGCGACGAGCAGATGAAAAGAAAGGCAAGCGAGATTGTTCAGGGCGAGGAGCTCAACGTTGTAATCGGCTCGCGTCCGTTTAAGGACGACGAGGAGAGCGAGCGTATCAAGCTCAACCTTCTTGCTCTGCTCTATGAAAAGTACGGCATCGTTGAGCGCGATTTTCTTTCGGCTGAGCTTGAGCTTGTGCCTGCGTTCACGGTTGACGACATCGGCTTTGACCGTTCGCTTATCGGCGGCTACGGCCACGACGACAGGGTTTGCTCATATCCTGCGCTTCAGGCTATTCTTGACATCGAGGAAGCGCCCGAATATACGGCTATCACCGTCCTCACCGACAAGGAGGAGGTCGGCTCTGACGGAAACACGGGACTTAATTCCTCCTATCTTCGCTATTTCATCGAGGACCTTGCAAGATTTGAGGGCTTTGAGGGCAGGGACGTGCTCCGCAACTCAAAGTGTCTTTCTGCCGACGTTAACGCGGCATTTGACCCAACCTGGGCTTCGCCGTACGAAAAGAACAACGCAAGCTTCGTTAATCAGGGCGTGTGCGTAACGAAGTTTACGGGCGCGCGCGGCAAGAGCGGAACCTCCGACGCTTCGGCTGAATTCGTAAGCTGGGTAAAAACTCTGCTCGAGGAAAACGACGTTCTGTGGCAGAGCGGCGAGCTCGGCAAGGTTGACGCAGGCGGCGGCGGAACTGTTGCTATGTACGTTGCGAATATGGATGTTGACACGATAGACGTCGGCGTTCCCGTGCTTTCGATGCACGCGCCGTACGAGGTAGTTGCAAAGACCGACGTTTATTACGCGTACAAAGCATTCCTTACTTTCTTCACAAAGTAGAATATATACTGAAACGGGCTGTCTTTTGACAGCCCTTGTTTATTTGCAGAAGTAGTGGTTTCCGATTACCTTGATTACAGGTCTTGAACGCATCCACGCGTTGCTCGTCTTTGCTGGATTGTAGTAGTAAATCGCACCGCCCGACGGGTCCCAGCCGTTAACAGCGTCCTGCGCCGCGCGTTTTGCCGAATCGGCGACGGGCTGATACCAGTTTGAATCGTACACGCAGGAAAACGCGCCGTTCTGGTAAACCACGCCGCTGATAGAATCGGGAAACGACGGGTGCGCCACCCTGTTAAGAACGACAGCGCCGACGGCAACCTGACCTTCGTAGCTTTCGCCGCGCGCTTCGGCAGAAATAACCTTTGCAAGCAGGTTAATTTCGTCCGCCGTATACTTTCCCGCGCCCGAGGACGACGAGGAGCCGCCGAGACCGAGATATAACAGCGTCTGCGGTCCTGCAATGCCGTCAACGGTAATTCCGCAGTTTCGCTGAAACGACGTTACGGCATTCTTCGTCTGAGTGCCGTAAATTCCGTCAACCGTGCCGTTGTAGTAGCCAAGGCTTTTCAGCTTCGTCTGGATGCTTTTGACCTCGCTGCCCGTCGAGCCGTAACGCGACAGCGCAACGATGCTGTCCTCCTTAAAGCAGGCGTCCCACACGGCAAAGCCCGTGCCTGCCATACCTATTATAATAAGAAATACTACTGCAATTTCAAAAAAGCGTCTGTTAGTCCTTGTCATTTTTATCCCCCTATATCACCGTACTGAGAACGAGCATAAGCACCGCGCCCGCGCCGATACCGCAAATCGTATAAATAACGTTAAGAAGTATCTGTTCCTTAGTCCTTCTCGTTTTTGGCGGCTTCTGTGCGGAGCTTACGATTTTCTGCGCTGCGCCCCTGAGCTTTTCCTCGTCCGTTTCGGCGCCGTTTGCGCTTACGAAAAACAGAACTCTGTCGAAATACGGCGACTCGGGATGAGTGACCTCGAGCACCTGTTTGTTTACACCTTTAATCATACATTTCAAACCCTTTCAAATTATACAAATAGTGTTAACAAAAATCACAAAAGTATTCAAAATTTGCCTTTGTTATTTTTGTGAAAAATGAGCATAAATTTTAACTTGACAAGCTGTTTTGATAACGCATTGTATTAAACAGACTGTAATATATAATGTTCAAAACTATGTTGAAAATGTTGAAAACATAGCCTGAAATGGCTATAATTACGCGTTTTTCGGCTGTTGAAAACGTTTTTGTTAACATTTTATAGCCCTTTTTGAACATTTTACACATAGTTTTCAACAAATGGCATAAATAAAAAATTTTTGTGTAAATTGCCCTTTTTCACTTTCCCTCTTGACAAAAAAATGATATAATTCAATTATTACAAGTAGTGATATGAGGATGAAAAATGAGAGTAGAATATACACAAAATGACGTCGTTGTCAGCGACGTAGAATGCCTCGACCTCGACCTGACGCTCGACTGCGGTCAGGCGTTCAGGTGGGAAAAGCAGGACGACGGCTCATACAGCGGTGTTGCGGGCGGTTATTTTCTGAATATTTCAAAAAATGAAAACGGCGACCTGATTTTCAGGAACACCGACAGGGACAGCTTTGAAGGCTTTTTCAGAAATTATTTTGACCTTGACAAGGATTACAAAAAAATCTGCGAAACGCTGAAGCAGGACGAGCTGCTAAGCAGTACGATTGACGAATACTACGGCATACGGATTTTAAATCAAGAGCCGTGGGAGGCGCTGTGCTCGTTCGTTATCAGCCAGCAGAATAACATCAAGCGCATAAAGCTGATTATTTCGCGTCTGTGCGCCGCATACGGCGACGAGGTCGCTGACGGCTGGTATTCCTTCCCGAGCGCAGAAAGGCTCTCGGCGCTTACTACAGAGGATTTTGAAGCACTCGGCTGCGGCTACCGCGCAAAATATCTTGAACGGCTCTCAAAGGACGTTGCAAGCGGAAAAATCGATTTAGAAAAAATTAAAAGCCTCCCGCTTGAGGAGGCGCGCAAGGAATTACTGAATATTTACGGAGTCGGCATAAAGGTCGCTAACTGCGCGCTGCTCTTTGGCTTTCAGTTTTACAGCGCGTTCCCCGTTGACGTGTGGATGAAGCGCGTTATGGAATACTATCCCGACGGTCTGCCGAAATGCTTTGACGGCATTGAGGGCATAGCGCAGCAATACCTTTTCCACTGGGCGAGGAACAATTTATAACACTTTACAACCTAATAACATCAAAAAAGAGTTGTCTTTTTCAAGACAACTCTTTAATAATTATGTCAAAGCTTACTTTGTCGTAACCTTCTTAGCTGCAGACCAAGCAGAATACTGAGCCTTGCCGTTTACCATCTTGTATGCTCTTACGCGTACATAGTAGGTCTTTTTCTTGCCAAGCTTCTTAACAGTCTTCTTCTTGCTCTTTGCGCCCTTAACCTTTACGGTCTTGAGAATCTGCTTCTTGCCCTTTACCTTCTTCTTGAACTTCTTTGTTGTGCTGTACTGAATCTGATATCCGTCAACACCTGCAACAGGAGCCCAGGTAAGTGTAAATTGCTTCTTGCCTGCTTTAGCCTTAGCCTTCTTTGCGTTAACCTTTGCAAGCTTTGGAATAGTCGTTGTGTAAGTATCGCCGCAAATAGCGCACTTATACGTCATAATGCCCGTTGCCTTGAAGGTTGCAGCCTTTGTAACAGTAGACTTATAGTCGTGCTTACAAGCCTGTGCTGCCTTTGTAATCTTGAAATCAACAACTGCAGCGTCACGGTTGTTATAGCCGTTTGCTACAGCAATATAGATAACAGCGTCCTTCTTGAGAGTTACAGATTTTGTTGAAGAAAGAGCAATCTCTGCATTTCTTCCAGAAGCTTTTGAATAAGCTTTAACTGTTAAGTTCTTTGCAGCGTGACCATACTGTGCATTATCGCTTGTGGTAAGAGTATATTCGTTATCCTCTTCTGCCTGGAAGCGAATAGATGCAGCACCGCCGTACTGCTGAAGCCAGAGCGTATATGTTTCGCCTGTCTTTGCAGCAAGCATATTGTTGTAATATTCGTTAAGGCCGTATTCGTTCTGCTCAACGCTGTAAGCTTTGTTACCAGCGATTACGATTTGTCCATACTCAGAAAAACGGAACCACTGTGTAATAGCTGCGTCAGCACCGCTGATAAGAATGTTTCTTGCGTTCCCATCATAAGTTTCAAACGTGCCTGTAAACGTTTCTTCATATGTTTTTGCGTTTGCGTTCGTTGCAATCGGGAAGGAAAGCAGCATAGCAAGGCAAAGTAAAAGTGATAAAAATTGTTTTGTTGACTTTTGCATAAATATCAATTCCTTTCATATTGTGTATAAAAAACAACCTGTGTCTGCTGACCGCATATTTAAAAATATCAGACGTTAGTTAATAAAATGATAATATAATAATATTAATATGTCAAGTACGTTTGACAGTTTTTGCAAAAAAACAGCCTCTGACGAGGCTGTTTTCATTTGAAGGTTTTACTTTGTTTTAACCTTTTTAGCTGCGGTCCAGGCTGAATACTGAACCTTCTTGCCTATCTTTTTGCAAGCTCTGATACGTACGTAGTAGGTCTTTTTCTTGCCAAGCTTTTTGATAGTCTTCTTGCTTGTCTTTGCGCCCTTAACGTTTACTGTCTTGGTGCCCTTGCCGAACTTCTTGCTTGTGCTGTACTGAATCTGATAGCCGCCGATGTTAGCAACAGGTGTCCAGCTAAGCGTAAACTGCTTTTTGCCTGCCTTAACCTTTACCTTCTTAGCGTTAACCTTGCCGAGCTTCGGAATCTTATCCTTCTTTGTTGCTCCGCAAACCGTACACTTATACTTACCGCTGCCTGCCTTCTTGAAGGTAGCGTTCTTGTAAACCTTTGTTACCTTCCACTTGTGGCCTGCTGCAGGCTCGTTAACAACGTCCTTTGCGCCGCATACTGAACAGGTTCTGTACTTAGAGCCCGCTGTCGTGCAGGTAGCTGTTGACGTTACCGTCCAGCCGCTCCATGCGTGTGCGATTGTAACGGGAACTGCCAGCGTCTGACCGCATAAATAAACGTAAAACGCGTTATTTGCACTTGGCGTCCAGTGATTTTTATACTGAGTATTATATCTACAGTAATCGTAAGGCATATACTTATTATTGCTGTCTAAATAACTCAGATCGCCATAGTTGTCCTTGCGGCAGGTATATTCAGTAGTTGAACCGTTTGTAAAGGTAACTGTAAACTTGTTGCCCTCTTTGTAAAAATCATATGCGTCGGAATAATAGTAAATATACTTTGTCCCGTATTCGTCAGTTTCAATTTCTGAATATTTACTGTCGTTTTCAGTAATAACATAAGGCGTCGCAGGAGTAAACGAAACTGATTTAATGCCTGACGAAACAACCGTAGCCTTTGCCGTTGTTGAAAAGCCTAAACACTCAATTGTAAATTCATTATTTGAACCGACGCTCCAGTGCTTGCTGTACTGTTCTGAAGAAGTATCAATTTCTGCACGAAGTTCATTGTCTTCTGAATCGTAAAAGCCACCGTTTTTGTAGGTATATACTTTAATGCTTTCGTCTTTCATCTTAAGAGTCAGCTTGTTACCGTTTGAATATACGGTAGGTAGGTTGTAATAGTAGAAACACTCTTTGTTATCATTTACGTCATACCTATAATCAGCATAACCGTCAGTATATTCTCTGACCTGAGGTGTCTGAGCAAACGAGAAGGAAACTGAAGCAATATTGTTATCAAGCACGGTTGCTTCTTTTGTTACGTTAAATTCATTATCATCATTGTCATAAAGATAGATTTT
>JAFWKC010000019.1 GCA_017514345.1 Eubacterium sp. | reverse complement strand
GACGATATGGTCGTTATGGATTTAGACGGCAACAAGGTCGAAGGCGACCTTAACCCCTCGTCCGACACGCCGACTCATCTTGAGCTATACAGAAACTTTGAGGATATCGGCGGAATAGTTCACACACATTCCGCGTGGGCTTGCGCCTGGGCGCAGGCAGGACGCGATATTCCTGCTTACGGCACGACTCATGCCGATTTTGCTAGCGGCGCAGTTCCCTGCACGCGCGGACTGAGCGAAGCAGAGGTAGGCGGCGAATATGAGCTGAACACAGGCAAGGTGATTGTCGAGGAGTTCAAAAGACGAGGCATCAGCAGCGCAGAATGTCCTGCCGTGCTTATTCACCGTCACGGTCCGTTCACCTGGGGCAAGGACGCCTTTTCGGCTGTCGATAACGCGCTTATTCTTGAAGAGGTTGCAAAGATGGCGCACCGTACAGAGAGCGTTGCGGCGCTCAGCGATAATTCCGACATAGGCATTGAAAAATACCTTCTCGATAAACACTACTGCCGTAAGCACGGAAAGAATGCTTACTACGGACAGTCAAAAGCATAGGAGGAAACATATGAAAAAATATTACAGCATTATTTGTGCAGCTTTCGTTCTTGCTGTTATATCTGCGTTCGGTTTTAATGCAGGCGCGGCAACTGATATTGCGTCAACTGATATCACGCTTGCACAGACTGAATGCACTTACACAGGTTGGGGCGTTGAACCAGGCGTCACTGTCAAGGACGGCTCAACCGTTCTCGTTGAAAACACGGACTATAAGCTTACCTATTCTGGTAACGTTGCAGTAACGACGACGGCTAAGGTTACCGTTGAGGGAATTGGCGCTTATACGGGAACGACAGATAAGCTTTTCACAATCAAAGCGGCTGATATTTCTGCTTCAACCTTCAAGAACAACGTAAGAACTACTCCTGGAAAAGGTGCTCCTTACACCGTAACCTATAACGGAAAGACGCTTAAGGAAAATACCGATTATAAGCTCAGCTTCAGTAATATTGACAAGGCGGGCGCAAAGGTCGGCACGGCAGCTTTTCAGGGTATCGGTAATTTTGCGGGAACTAAAAACCTCAGCATTGACGTTTATCCAGATGCGGTGAGCAGCGTATATTTCATTGGAAGAAAAAAGACGAGCATCACTATCGGCTGGAAGGAGCAGAACGTTGACGGCTATCAGGTATTCCTTTGCGACAAAAACGGCAAAAATGCAAAGCATTACCTTACTACTCACGAAAACAGCGCTAAGCTCGGCGGTCTTGACGTAGCCGAGGTTTATCACATCCTCGTAAGATCGTATGCGACAAACGGCAACGGTACAGTTTTCGGTGAATACAGCAGCGTTTACACAAATGCAACTGCGCCGAAAAAGGTTGAAGTTAAGTCAGTTGAAAAGTCAAAGGATAAAAAATACCTTAAAATAAAGTGGAAGAAAACCTCCTGCGATATGTACCGTATCCAGTATTCAACCGATAAATCATTTAAGAGTAATGTTTCAGAGGTTGACGTTTACGGTGACGATACTACTTCAAAGGCTGTTTCAATTCCAAAGAGCAAAAAGCATTATTACGTTCGTATAAAAGCAGGCAAGACCTTTGGCGATAATATAGCTTTCAGCGGTGAGTGGAGCAAGAAGGTTTCTACCGATTTTAATAATCTTTACAAGCACTATGCCTGCCACTATCCAAGCAAGCCTGCAAGAAACCATAACCTCAAGGTTGCGTGCAAGGCTATTAACGGAACGATAGTATATCCAGGCGAAACCTTCTCGTTTAACAAGACTGTCGGCGTAAGGTCGCCGAGCAAGGGCTACAAGCTTGCGCCTACCTACAGAGGACCTCACACAACCGTTCCTGGATACGGCGGCGGCGTTTGTCAGGTAGCTTCAACTGTGTTCAATACTGCGCTTCTTGCAAATATGCAGATTGTTGAAAGACATCAGCATTCACAGCGCGTTCATTATGGCAAGCTCGGCAGAGATGCAACCGTTTTCTACGGCTCACAGGACTTCAAGTTTAAGAATACCTCGCCTTATCCGATAAAGATTAAGATGTGGCTTCAGGGACAGAAGGTTCACTGTTCGTTCTACGTTTGCCAGAACGTAAAGCCTAAGAAGGTTACTCTCAAGGTTTCTAAAAAGGGTAAATCATTCACTCTTCGCAGATACGTTGATAACAAGGTTAATTACAAAACTCATTCATATTATTAATATTTGTTGTACAAATATCCCGCTGTGTACAGTGTGAAGATATTGACATAAATATAACCAAGTAGTAAAATAGTTATTGTCAAGGGGTGCTTGGATTTTGTCCAATGCTGAGATTATACCCGTCAAGCAGCTCGGTAATGCGAGCTGTTAATGACGAGCTAAAATATTAAAACCCCTGTATCGTTTGGTGCAGGGGTTTATTCTGTCTTTTTGGCTATTTGGAGAAAGGAGGAAAACCTATGGCAAATAAAAAAACTAACGTTTTGACTATTACAGGCGCTATGCTTGCGCTCGGTGTAATTCTTTCGTTTATCAAAATTTTTGAATGGCCGTTCGGCGGTTCAATTACTCTTGCAAGTATGGTACCGATTGTTATTATCGGATTCAAATACGGACCTCGCTGGGGCGTCTTTTCAGCGTTTATGTACAGCATACTTCAGGCTGTGCTCGGCGCAACCACAACACAGGCGTTCGCAGGAATGTACGACCCCGATAACGTTAACGCCTCTATGATGAAAATAGCGCTTATGGCTTTTCTTGATTATATTACGGCGTTTACGGTGCTCGGTCTTTCTGGTGTTTTCAGAGATAGAATCAAGAGCAATACGATTGCGTTTACTGTCGGAACGGGCTTTGCAGTTCTGCTTAGGTTTGCGGCGCACTTTGTTTCTGGCTTCGTGCTTTGGGGCGACTATGCAGAAAGCTTCTTTGATACCCTCAAGGATACATTTACAGAGGGCGGAAGATTTGATGCGGCGATGACTGCGCTTTCGGACAGTATTATTACTCATCACTCAGGACAGTATCTCGCCGAGATTTACTCGTTCATATATAACGGCTTTTATATGATTCCTGAGTTCTTTATGACCGTAATCATCGTATTTGTTATTATGGAAATCAGACCTATTAACAAGCTCATTACTGATAACGGCGCACTTTAATTGTTTATAACTGCACATTACGGCAGTTATACCCCATATTGGCCTCCCTTTGATTTAGTTCGGGGGAGGTTTTTTATATGACAAAACGGCACAGTTCAAAGCTGAACTGTGCCGTTTTCATATATGTTATTTCGTTTTTGCGCTCTTTGTCGTGCTCCAGTATGAGTAAACCTTTTTGCCGTTAAGAGTTTTATATGCGCGAACGCGAACGTAATACTTTTTCTTTGACTTAGCGGTTGTGATAGTTTTGCTTGCGTTTTTGTATGAAACGTAAACGCTCTTTTTGTTTTTGCTGAAGCTTTTGTTTGTGCTCCACTGAACCTGATAGCCCGATACGCCGCTTACCTTCTTCCACTTAACTGTAAGCTTCTTCTTTTTCTTTGCTTTTTTAACGGAATTGAGCGTCGGCTTTGCAGGGTAAGTATATGCGGTGTAAGCGTTACTCTTATCGCCGTAAACCTTCGTTCCGTCAGCAAGTGATAATACTGCGCGAATCTTATACTTATATGCGCTGTTTTTCTTCAGGTTATAGAATTCGGCGTGATTTTCTTTTGTCGAACACACATAGTCATAAGCCTTTGTGCTTGTGTTATATAAAT
>JAFWKC010000018.1 GCA_017514345.1 Eubacterium sp. | reverse complement strand
GTTGATAAGACGAGTTACAACCTTTGAGTTGTAAAGCGGGTCTGGAAGTACATCACGCTTAGCGATTTGACCTCTTCTTGGCATCTTCGCTTCCCTCCTTCATTAAAATTTATATGAGTTCATAGGTACTCGGTTTTTCCGTGGAGCCAACAATGGTCAATCGTGATGTGTTAAGCGTTAAGTGTTGAGTGTTGAGCCTTTGGTTACTCGGCTTCGCCTCGGACAATAAGCTGTGGTATATTGACCGAAACAATCGGGTACGGGCAAAGCCCGTCCAAAAGCTTAAAGCTTAAAACTATTATATTAACGATAAACTATTGTTAGTCCTGATTAAAATGTTTAATAATTAGTTAAAATGCAGGGATAATTGATGAAGTTGTGCATTTATCCGACGAAGGCATACTTGCGTATGTCGAGGAAGAAAATGCGCAAATTCGCAATTAGACCAAGTTTTAACAATTATTACTTTTTCTTTGGCTTCTTTGCACCGTACTTTGAACGGCTCTGCATTCTGCCCGTTACACCCTGAGTATCGAGTGTACCGCGGATGATGTGATAACGCACACCGGGGAGGTCCTTAACACGACCGCCGCGAACCATTACTACGCTGTGCTCCTGAAGGTTGTGTCCAACGCCTGGAATGTAAGCAGAAACTTCCATACCGTTTGTAAGACGAACTCTGGCAATCTTACGAAGTGCTGAGTTAGGCTTTTTCGGTGTAGCCGTTTTAACTGCTGTGCAAACGCCTCTCTTCTGAGGTGACGCGTTGTCTGTCATAACGTTTTTCTTTGTGTTAAGACCCTTTAAGAGTGCAGGTGCTTTTGCCTTCTTTTCCTGGGACTTACGTCCTGTTCTAACTAACTGATTAAAGGTAGGCAATAGTTTATCTCCTTTCTGTAGTATTTATGCGCCGTGCGCATAAAAACGGCTTCAATATATATTAAAACCATTTCTATACGCACGCCACAGAGTACGGATGGGCCGTACTCTGTATGGCGTTTTGTACAAATAATCAAGTGAATTTTTGTTAAAATCGCTATATTCACTTTGACACGGTTAATTATTATATCATTATTGATACTAATTTGTCAATAGGCAAATTCAGCCGCTTTTCAGCTTTTGACCTTTGCCCTTTGACCTGCGCACAGCGCTTATTCCATCGAGCTGGTCAGAAGCTCCTGCAGCTGTTCGAGGTTGAGGATTTCCTCCTTGCCCTCTGCGCTGAAGTAGCTCGGAACAACGTCAACGTCACGGAATACGTCCATACCCGTACCTGCGGGAATGAGCTTACCGATAAGAACGTTCTCCTTAAGACCGATAAGCGGGTCGCTCTTGCCCTTTATAGCCGCGTCGGTAAGAACTCGCGTTGTTTCCTGGAACGAAGCTGCCGAAAGGAAGCTGTCAGTTGCAAGCGAAGCCTTTGTGATACCCATAAGAATCGGGATATACGTTGCGTGAGTGAGCTTTTCGTCGCTGACTGCCATTCTCTTGTCGAGCTTTTCGTTAGCAGCGTCAACCTCGCTGACGTCAACCATCGTGCCTGCGATAAGGTCTGTATCGCCTGCGTCCTCAACAGTACACTTCTTGAGCATCTGACGAACGATAACCTCGATGTGCTTATCGTTGATATCAACACCCTGCGTACGGTATGCGAACTGAACTTCCTTGATAAGATAGTTGTATACAGCCTCCTTGCCGAGAATAGCAAGTACGTCGTGAGGATTCTTTGAACCGATTGTAAGCTCCTGTCCCTGCTCTACTGTTGCGCCCTCCACGATGTTTTCGTGAAGTCTTGCGCCGTAAGGGATAAGGTACTTCTTCTCGTCGCCCGTTTCCTCGTTGAATACTACAACGTGACGGCTCTTCTTAATTTCCTCAAAGCGAACCTCGCCGCCGATTTCCGTAAGAATTGCGAGCTGCTTCGGCTTACGCGCCTCGAAGAGCTCCTCGACTCTTGGAAGACCCTGTGTGATGTCCTCGCCGCCTGCTACACCGCCAGTGTGGAAGGTTCTCATTGTAAGCTGAGTACCTGGCTCACCGATTGACTGAGCTGCGATTGTACCAACTGCTTCGCCGACCTGTACAGGCTCGTTGAAAGCAAGGTTTGAACCGTAGCACTTGCAGCAAACGCCGTTGCGTGACTTACAGGTGATGAGCGAACGGATTTTAACAGAAGTAATGCCTGCCGCAACAATTCGAGCTGCGTCCTCCTCGTTCATAATCCTGTCTGTGTCCATAAGAACCTCACCCGTTTCGGGATGAACGACAGGCTCTACAACGTATCTGCCGACAAGTCTGTCCTCAAGTGATTCAAGAACACGGTTGCCGTCCATAATGGCGTATACATCAATACCCTCGCTGCAGCCGCAGTCGTTGTCACGGATGATAACGTCCTGTGATACGTCAACAAGACGACGTGTCAGGTAACCTGAGTCGGCTGTACGAAGCGCCGTATCGGTAAGACCTTTACGCGCACCACGCGAAGAAATGAAGTATTCGAGAATGTTAAGACCTTCACGGTAGTTAGCACGGATAGGTACCTCGATTGTCTTACCTGAAGTATTTGCGATAAGACCTCTCATACCTGCGAGCTGACGGAGCTGCGAGGTACTACCACGCGCGCCCGAGTCTACCATCATATGAATAGGATTGTGAGTACCGTCGAAGTTACTTGTAAGCTCGTTCGATACCTTGTTTGTACAATCCTCCCAAGCCTTGATAACTGCGTCGGAACGTTCCTCGTTGCTGATTTCACCGAAGTTGTACTGAGTCATAATATCGTCAACCTTAGCTTCTGCTTCGGCGAGATATTCCTTCTTCTTTTCTGGGATAAGCGCGTCGATAACGGCTACCGTCGTACCAGAAACGGTTGAATACTTGTAGCCCTGAGCCTTGAGCTCATCGAGCATCTTTGATGCAACCGATACACCGTGCTTTCTGATGCACTTATCAACGATTTTGCCGAGTCCGCCCTTCTTAACAACGAACGAAACTTCAAGCTCAAATTCGTTTTCTGGGTTCTCTCTGTCAACAAAGCCTAAGTCCTGAGGAACTGGATTGTTGAAGATTACTCTACCGATAGTTGTCTTGACGAGCTTTGACTTAGTTTCGCCGTCAACCTCTTTGGTGAAGCGGATAAGACATTCTGAGTGAAGACCGAGCGAGCCCTCCTGGAACGCCATCATAGCCTCGTCCTTGTCACGGTAGATGTTATATTTTGTTATCTCCTCGCCGTCGATAGTTTCCGTTCTCGGACAGCCTGGCTCGCCCTCTTTAATCATCGTGAGATAGTACGAGCCGATAACCATATCCTGAGTAGGAACTGCAACTGGCTTACCGTCTGACGGTTTGAGGAGGTTGTTAGCTGCGAGCATAAGCATTCTTGCCTCTGCCTGAGCCTCTGCTGAAAGCGGAACGTGAACAGCCATCTGGTCACCGTCGAAGTCGGCGTTGAACGCTGTACAAGCAAGAGGATGAAGCTTGATAGCTCTGCCCTCAACGAGCACGGGCTCAAATGCCTGAATACCAAGACGGTGAAGTGTGGGAGCACGGTTAAGCATTACGGGGTGGTCCTTGATTACAACCTCAAGTGCGTCCCAAACCTCTGGCTTAACTGCTTTTTCAACTTCTTTTCTTGCTGATTTGATGTTTGAGCATACGCCCACCTCAACAAGTCGCTTCATAATAAACGGCTTGAAGAGCTCAATTGCCATCTCCTTTGGAAGACCGCACTGATACATCTTGAGCTCAGGGCCTACTACGATAACTGAACGTCCCGAGTAGTCAACACGCTTACCAAGAAGGTTCTGACGGAAGCGTCCCTGCTTACCCTTGAGCATATCCGAAAGAGATTTGAGCGGACGGTTTGAAGGTCCTGTAACAGGTCTGCCGCGTCTGCCGTTATCAATGAGGGCGTCAACGGATTCCTGAAGCATTCTCTTTTCGTTTCTTACGATAATATCGGGAGCGTGAAGCTCGATAAGTCTTTTAAGACGGTTGTTACGGTTAATAACACGTCTGTAAAGGTCGTTGAGGTCGGAGGTTGCAAAACGTCCGCCGTCAAGCTGTACCATAGGACGGATGTCGGGCGGGATAACTGGGATAACGTCCATAATCATCCATTCGAGCTTGTTGCCGCTGTTGTAGAAAGCGTCTACAACGTCAAGTCTTTTGAGAAGCTTAACTCTCTTCTGACCTGTTGCATTTTCAAGCTCGGCTGTGAGCTCCTCGCGAAGCTCGACGATGTCGATATCCTGAAGCAGCTTCTTAACTGCCTCTGCACCCATTCCTGCGTCGAAGTCGTCCTCGTATCTCTCGCGCATTTCTGCATATTCCTTCTCATTGAGAATCTGCATCTTTTCAAGCGGTGTATCGCCCGGGTCAGTTACGATATAAAGTGCAAAGTAAAGCACCTTTTCAAGATATCTCGGGCTGATGTCAAGCACGAGACCAAGACGGCTCGGGATACCCTTGAAGTACCAGATGTGCGACACGGGAGCTGCAAGCTCGATGTGTCCCATACGCTCGCGGCGTACCTTTGCGCGTGTGATTTCAACACCGCAGCGCTCGCAGATTTTGCCCTTGTAGCGTACTCTCTTGTACTTGCCGCAGTGACATTCCCAGTCCTTCATAGGACCAAAAATCTTTTCGCAGAAAAGACCGTCACGCTCTGGCTTTAAGGTTCTGTAATTTATAGTTTCGGGCTTTGTAACTTCGCCGTACGACCATTCGCGGATACGCTCAGGCGATGCAAGTCCGATTCTGATTGAACTAAAATCATTAGTTACGTTGTTATCCATATGGAAGCACTCCTTTTCATTAATAATTGTGGAATAGTCTGGGAAAGCTGTCGGTTAGAAATCCTCATCGTCCTCGTCGCTTGCTGCAAATGCGTCTGCAAAGCTTGCGAAGAGGTCGCTGCCTCCCTCATCTGCTTCCTCGTCATCAGCGTCAACAACCCCGTAGCCCTCTGTGTCGGTGCCGAAGTCGTTAACCTCTGTGAACGCGCTGTCGTCAACTGGCTGAATTCCGTCGTCGTCAATTTCCTGCTTGAGCTCAACCTCTTCGCCCTGACGGTCGTAGAGTCTTGTGTCAAGACCGAGAGCCTGGAATTCCTTAAACAGTACCTTGAACGCCTCTGGAATACCTGCAGGCGGAATATTTTCGCCCTTAACGATTGATTCATATGTGTTAACTCTGCCCACAACGTCGTCCGACTTAACGGTGATGATTTCCTGAAGTGTGTAAGCTGCGCCGTATGCTTCGAGCGCCCAAACCTCCATTTCACCGAAACGCTGTCCGCCGAACTGAGCCTTACCGCCGAGAGGCTGCTGGGTAACCAGACTGTAAGGACCTGTTGACCTTGCGTGCATCTTGTCGTCAACAAGGTGATGAAGCTTGAGATAGTACATATAACCTACCGTTACACGGTTGTCGAACGGCTCGCCCGTTCTGCCGTCGATAAGCTGAGTCTTACCGTCAAACACCTTGTTGCCGTTTTCATCAAGGTAGTAACCGATATCAGCGAGCTTAAGGCATTCGCGGATATCCTCCTCGTGAGCGCCGTCAAATACGGGCGTCATCATCTTCCAGCCAAGCGCTTTAGCTGCATAGCCGAGGTGAACCTCGAGCACCTGACCGATGTTCATACGCGACGGTACACCGAGCGGGTTAAGCACGATGTCAAGCGGTCTGCCGTCAGGAAGGAAAGGCATATCCTCCTGCGGAAGCACGCGGGATACGACACCCTTGTTACCGTGACGGCCAGCCATCTTGTCGCCTGCCTGAATCTTTCTCTTCTGTGCGATGTAAACGCGGACTACCTTGTTTACGCCTGGGCCGAGCTCGTCGCTGTTTGCTCTTGTGAACACCTTAACGTCAACGACGATACCGTACTCACCGTGAGGTACCTTGAGCGAAGTATCACGAACCTCGCGTGCCTTTTCGCCGAAGATTGCACGAAGGAGTCTTTCCTCGCTTGTAAGCTCTGTTTCACCCTTTGGCGTAACCTTGCCGACAAGGATATCGCCGCTCTTGACCTCAGCGCCTATGCGGATAATACCGTCTTCGTCAAGGTCCTTGAGAGCGTCCTCGGGAACGTTAGGAATATCGCGTGTGATTTCCTCTGGTCCGAGCTTGGTGTCGCGAGCCTCCTGGTCGTGCTCAATAATATGGATAGACGTATAAACGTCATCACGAACAATTTTTTCATTGATAAGAACAGCGTCCTCGTAGTTATAACCCTCCCAGGTCATAAAGCCGATAAGAGCGTTCTTACCGAGCGAGATTTCGCCGCCCTGAGTTGCGGGACCGTCGGCGATAACCTGACCCTCGATAACCTCCTGATGAAGCGACACGATTGGTCTCTGGTTAATGCAGGTGCCCTGGTTTGAGCCAGCGAACTTGATGAGATTGTACTTGTCAATCTCGCCGCTCTTTGTTTTGATTTCGATTGTGTCCGCGTCAAGCGAAACAACCTTGCCGCCGCGCTCTGCGATAACAACTACGCCCGAGTCGTAAGCAGCCTTGTATTCCATACCCGTGCCGACAACAGGAGCCTCCGTCTTAAGAAGCGGAACTGCCTGACGCTGCATGTTAGCACCCATAAGAGCACGGTTTGCGTCGTCGTTTTCAAGGAACGGAATCATCGCCGTTGCAACAGATACTACCATCTTCGGCGATACGTCCATATAGTCAACTCTTTCGGGAGGAAGAGTAAGGAACTCGTCACGGTAACGGCAGGTAACTCTGTTATTTGTAAATCTGCCGTTTTCGTCGAGCGGCTCGTTAGCCTGAGCTACAACGAATTCGTCCTCCATATCGGCTGTCATATAAACAACCTCGTCGGTAACTACGCCCGTTTCCTTGTCAATCTTACGGTACGGAGCCTAGATGAAGCCGTACTCGTTAAGACGGCTGTAGCAGGCAAGATACGAAATAAGACCGATGTTAGGTCCTTCAGGTGTTTCGATAGGACACATTCTGCCGTAGTGAGTATAGTGTACGTCACGAACCTCGAAGCCTGCGCGGTCACGCGAAAGACCGCCGGGACCGAGCGCCGAAAGACGTCTTTTATGTGTAAGCTCTGCAAGCGGGTTGTTCTGGTCCATAAACTGCGAAAGCGGTGATGAGCCGAAGAATTCCCTGATTGCAGCAACAACAGGTCTGATGTTGATAAGAGCCTGAGGCGTGATTGCCTCCTCGTCGTCCTGAGCCTGAAGCGTCATACGCTCGCGGATAACTCTTTCCATACGGGTAAAGCCGATTCTGAACTGATTCTGAAGCAGCTCGCCTACAGCACGGATACGACGGTTGCCGAGGTGGTCGATGTCGTCGGTTGTGCCTACGCCCTTTGCAAGGTTGCAAAGGTAAGATACTGTTGCAAAAATATCGTCAACGATGATGTGATTAGGAATGAGGTCGTCGTGCTTAATTCTGATTTCCTCTTCAAGCGCTTCCTTATCGTCGCCGCACTTGTCCATAATCGCGCTGAGCACACGGTACGAAACCTTTTCGTTAATGCCGAGCTCTTTTTTGTCGACGTCAACAAAGTTTTCGATATCAACCATACCGTTTGTAACGATTTTAACCTCCTCGCCTGTTTCAAGGCGAACAAATGCAAACATAACACCTGCATTTTCGATTTCCCTTGCCTTTTCGGCGGAAATCTTTTCACCCTCGTCAGCGAGAAGCTCGCCCATCGGTGACACAACGGGCTGGGATACAACCTGATTTGTAAGTCGGTCAGCCATACCAAGCTTTTTGTTGTACTTGTATCTGCCGACTCTTGAAAGGTCGTAGCGGTGAGCGTCGAAGAAGAGTCCGTCAAGGTGAGCCTGTGCCGTTTCGAGCGTTGGCGGCTCGCCCGGGCGAAGCTTCTTGTATACTTCAAGAAGCGCCTCCTCCTGATTCTTCGTTGTATCCTTTTCAATCGTTGCTTCAATTCTCTCGTCGTCGCCGAAGAACTCGCGGATTTCCGCGTCGGTTGACAGACCGAGCGAACGAAGGAACGTTGTGATGAAAATTTTTCTGTTTTTATCTATTCTTACATAGAAAAGGTCGTTAGCGTCTGTTTCATACTCGAGCCACGCACCACGGTTAGGAATTACGGTGTTCGTATACAGCTCCTTACCCGTCTTGTCGTGCTCCATATGATAGTACACTCCTGGAGAACGGACGAGCTGAGATACAATACATCTCTCCGCGCCGTTGATAACAAAGGTACCCGCGTCTGTCATAAGCGGAAAATCGCCCATAAAGATTACGTTTTCCTTTACCTCGCCGGTTTCCTTGTTCTGCAGTCTCGCAGTAACCTTGAGAGGCTTTGCGTAAGTAGTATCTCTTGACTTGCATTCCGCAATGGAATACTTCGGTTCGTCCTCCATCGAATAGTCGATGAAGTCAAGAACAAGGTTGCCCGTATAATCGCTGATTGAGCCGATGTCACGGAACACCTCCTTGAGTCCTTCGTCAAGGAACCACTGGTACGATTTCTTCTGCACCTCAATCAAGTTTGGCATCTGCATTACTTCATTGATTTTCGCAAAGCTTTTTCGTGTGGTTGTGCCGAGCTCAACATCCTTCACATTTACCATAAAGGTCTCACTCCGTTTCTAACTTATTCGCTTTAAAATAGAGAATTATAGGGTCGAACGGACGAAAAAATTGTAAATTTTTTGTATCCGAAAAGTGCCCTTCAGGTGCCATAAAGGCATATAATTCCATTCTAATCGTGCCTAACAGTATATACTATAAAGCTTTATAAGTCAAGAAGTTTTTTTATTTAATTTTACCAAACGAGCAGGAATTCAAAAACTTTTTGAACAACGGTTCCGTGTGTTTGCTAAAATTCGGAATTTGGAGTTCGGAATGCGGAATTATCGGTTTGACGGCAAAAGAAAAAGAGCCTTTGGGGCGCCCTACGTAAATAGGGTTAGGTTTTGGCTTTGTACTTTTGCCCCTAAAGACATTAAAAATCGCCTGAATACGCGAGTATGCAGGCGATTTTATAATCCCTTTATGACCTAAAACTACTTTGCCAAAACTGTTTCGCACCCAAAAATGTGCATATTTTTGGGGAGAACAAAGCACAAAATCACCCGAAGGCTGACGCCTTGGGGTGATTTTTAATGCAGTTATTGCGCAAAAAGATGTCATTTTTGGGCTAACCATATTTATGCAGGGCGCCCCTTTCGGCTCTTTACTTTTACCTTATGAAATTTGTAAATGCTTTCGGCTCGACCTCGGGCGCGCCGTACTTCTCTTTTCCGAGTGCGATTGACTTCATCAGAAACGTCATATTTCTTGCGAGCTGACGCATTGTGTGAAGTCCCTCGTCGTCCTGTGCCGCCTCGCCTGCCGCGCCGCCGTGAATGCTGTTCCAGTAGGCGCTTGAAGCGACGGGCATTCCCGAAATCGTGAAATACTTGTTAAGCTCGTCGAAGGTTGCGGAAAGTCCTCCCCTTCTTGCGCAGACAACGCTTGCGCCGACCTTCATAGTCTTGTCGAACTTCGCTGAAAAGAACAGCCTGTCAAGAAGCGCAATAAGCGTTGCGTTTGCCGAAGCGTAATAAACGGGAGAAGCGACAACGAGTCCGTCAGCCTCCTCGAACTTCGGCGCCAGCTCGTTTACAGCGTCGTCAAAAACGCATTTGCCGAGCTTGCCGCACTGTCCGCACGCAACGCAGCCGCGAATGCTTTTGCTGCCGATTTGCACAACCTCTGTTTCAATTTCGTTTTCGTTAAAAATCTTTACCATTTCGTCAAGAGCAATGCCTGTGTTGCTGTTCGCTCTCGGCGAACCGTTTATTAAAAGAACTTTCATTGGTGTTATTCCTTTCACGCTTTATATAATATGTTTTAAATAGCAACAATATTAACAAGCTTACCAGGAACGTAGATTTCCTTTTTAATCTGCTTTCCGTCGATGAGCTCTTTAATCTTTTCATCCTGCTTTGCAAGGGCAATAACTTCGTCCTTCGGCATATCAACGGGGATTGTTACGCGTGAGCGCACCTTGCCCATAACCTGAAGCACGATTTCAACCGTATCGTCAACTGTTTTTGTTTCATCGAAGGTCGGCCACGAAGCCTCGTTGAGCATACCGCCGAAGCCCATCTGCTCCCATATTTCCTCTGTAACGTGAGGAGCGAACGGGTTAACGATGAGGAGTAAATCGCGAAGCTCGGCGCGCGTAATGCTGCCCTTGTCGTATACCTGATTAAGAAGCGTCATAACCGCTGCAATAGCGGTGTTGAACTTCATGGCTTCGATATCCTCGGTAACCTTCTTGATAGTCTTGTGCATAGCAGAGGAAAGCTCGCCTGAATATTCGTCGCCGTCGGTCACGATATCCATAAGCTTCCACAGTCTGTCGATAAAGCGCTTGCAGCCCTTAACGCTTGTTTCGCTCCACGGAGCAGCCTGCTCGTAGTCGCCCATAAAGAGAACGTAAGTTCTCAGCACGTCTGCGCCGTAAACGTCAACAACCTCGTTCGGGTCAATTACGTTGCCTCTTGACTTGCTCATCTTTACGCCGTCAGGACCGAGAATAAGTCCCTGAGCCGTTCTTTTGAGGTAAGGCTCCTTGAACGGCACTGCGCCGATATCATAGAGGAAGCGGTGCCAGAAGCGCGAATAAATCATATGGCGTGTAACGTGCTCCATACCGCCGTTGTACCAGTCAACGGGTCCCCAATACTTAAGCTTATCCATATCTGCAAGAGCCTTGTCATTGTGCGGGTCGATGTAGCGCAGGAAGTACCACGACGAGCCTGCCCACTGAGGCATTGTGTCGGTTTCGCGCTTTGCGTCGCCGCCGCATTTAGGACACTTGCAGTTTACGAAATCGTCAATCTTTGCAAGCGGGCTTTCGCCGTCCTGTCCAGGCTCAAAGTTTTCAACCTCGGGCAGCCTTAACGGAAGCTCCTCATACGGTACGGCAACGAGTCCGCATTCTGGACAGTGAACGATAGGAATCGGCTCGCCCCAGTAACGCTGACGGTTGAACGCCCAGTCCTTCATCTTGTACTGAACGCCGCCCTCGCCGATGCCTTTTTCTGTAAGGAATTCAATCATCCTTGCGATTGAGTCCTTCTTGTTATCAAGACCGTTGAGGAATTCGGAATTAACCATTTCGCCGTCGCCTGTATACGCTTCAACAGAAATGTCGCCGCCCTTGATAACCTCGATAATATCAATGCCGAACTTCTTTGCAAACTCGTAGTCACGCTGGTCGTGAGCAGGCACAGCCATAATCGCGCCTGTGCCGTAGCCCATCATAACGTAGTCGGAAATGTAAACGGGGATGTCCTTGCCGTTAACGGGATTTTTTGCAGTAATGCCGTCGATGCAAACGCCCGTCTTGTCCTTAACGAGCTGTGTACGCTCAAATTCAGTTTTCTTCGCGCACTCCTTACGGTAATCCTCGATATCGGCAAAGTTTGCGATTTTATCCTTGTACTTGTCAATAAGCGGATGCTCAGGCGCAATAACCATAAACGTTACGCCGAAAAGCGTGTCGGGACGAGTCGTATAAATCTTAAGTTCCTCTGGTGCTTCGTTAATCTTGAAGTTAACAAACGCGCCGCGCGACTTGCCTATCCAGTTAATCTGCTGAAGCTTGACGTTAGGAAGATAGTCAACCTCCTCAAGTCCTTCAAGAAGCTTGTTGGCGTATTCCGTAATTCTGAGATACCATACGTCCTTAGACTTCTGAACAACGTCGCTGTGACAGATGTCACACTTGCCGCCCTGCGAGTCCTCGTTTGAAAGCACAACCTTGCACGACGGGCAGTAGTTAACGAGCGTCTTGTCACGGAAAGCAAGACCGTTTTCAAACATCTTGAGGAAAATCCACTGCGTCCACTTGTAGTAGTTTTCGTCAGTAGTGTCAATTACCCTGTTCCAATCGAACGAAAAGCCTACGCGCTTGAGCTGCGACGTGAACTTTTCGATATTCATATCAGTTACCTTGCGAGGGTGAATGCCCGTCTTGATAGCGTAGTTTTCAGTCGGCAGACCGTACGCGTCAAAGCCTATCGGAAAAAGCACGTTGTAGCCCTGAAGTCTGCGCTTACGCGATACCACTTCAAGTCCCGAATACGCCTTGATATGACCTACGTGCATACCTGCGCCCGACGGATACGGAAATTCAACAAGCGCGTAAAACTTTTCCTTGTCGGAATTGTCAACAGCGTTGAACGTACCGTTTTCGTCCCATTTGTCCTGCCATTTCTTTTCGATTTCTTTAAAGTTGTAGTCCATAGTTTCCTCCTGTAACAACTAAGAATTATAAATTATGAATTTCGGGAGGGCTCCGCCCTCACCCATTATAATGCCCGTGCGGCGAGCACCCTTAATTTATCATTTATAATTCATCATTCATAATTGTAGTTATTCCTTAATAATAAGCTCTTCAATATCGACCTTCTCGCCGTCCTCCCAGAGGCGTTCAATCTGATAGAAGCTTCTGCTTTCCTTATACAGCACGTGAACAACCACGCCGATATAATCAAGGCAAATCCAATCGGACGCCTTGCCCTCGATGTGGTGCGGCTCTATGCCCTGCTCGCTGAGCTTGTACTCAACCTCGTCGGCAATTGCCTTCAGCTGTGTGTTTGAGGTTGCAGTTGCGATTACAAAGTAATCGGTAAGCACAGTAATATCGTTAACTCTGATTACCTCAATTTCGCTTCCGCGCTTCGAGTCAATCGCCTTTACGGCGGTTTTAACTATATCAAAATAATTATTCTCCATTATTTTTCCTTTCCGTTACCCAATTATAGCAGTTTATCGTGTCGGGGTGAATTTGCCTGCCCTGCTTTACTATGCTTTGTATTGTATACGACAGCGAATAAAGCATACCGTCAAGCAAATCCTCGTCCGTTTTTTTCCTCATTATATCGACGTCGGGATAATCCCTGTCAGCCGAGGTGAAGTCGGCAAGGTAAATTATCATCTCAAACGCCGTCATATTTTCGCGCCCCGTGGTGTGATATCGTATTCCGCCCACGATGTCCGCGTCATCAATGCCGAGCTCGCTCCTAACGAAAGCCGCCCCGCTCATTTGATGATATACCTTTTTGTTATTAATTTCAAGTGGTGTCATTTTTTCGTACTTTTCGATGTAGCTTTTCTGGACGGAGCAGCTCTCCTCCTTCATAACATCGTGAAGCACGCCCGCGACGTAAGCCTTTTCGCCGTCAAGACCGTGCTTTTCGGCAAGCTCGCGCGCTTTTTCGGCAACGCACATACTGTGATGAAAACGGTACGGCGACAGCCTGCTTCTGATTAGCTCAATATATTCCTCGGTGTTATACATACAAATTGTTTTCCCTGATATATTCCTCGACGGGCGGCGGAACAAGACCGCTGATTGTATCGCCGTTTTTCACGCGCTGCCTTATGTCAGTCGAGCTTACCTCAACAATGTCAAAGCGTGAAATTATGCTGTTTTTGAGGTTTTCGTTCTGATTTTTGAATTCGAGCATTTTTTCGTACTCGTCATTTTCACGCGCAGCCGTTACAAGCGTTACCATCTTTAAAATGTCGTCGGCTCTGTACCAATTTTCAAAATAAAGGTACTGGTCCGAGCCTGTAATCAAATAAAACTTATCGCTCGGATAAACGGACTGCAGCGTTTTTATCGTATCAAAGGTGTAGCTTTTTCCCGTTCGCCAGAACTCGATATCCGACACCTCATAGCGCTTGTTCTGCGCCGTCGCAAGACGCAGCATTTTTATTCTGTGCTCGCCCGAAATCAGCCCGTCGGACGATTTATGAGGCGGAACGCTCGTCGGCACAAAAAGGATTTTGTCAAGCCTGAGCATTTCAAGATAGCATTTTGCAAGATTTAAGTGTCCGTTATGCACGGGGTTGAACGCCCCGCCGAAAATTCCAATTCTCATTTGCTTCTGCCCTGCTTCTTTTCCCTGTCGCCCTTGTAGCGCGGACGGTCGTATACCGCGTAAGGATTTTTCTGCTCCTTTTCACGCTGACGGGCGCGCATACCCTTGATTTTTACCTTCTTTTTTGCAGTCGCCTTCGCCGTACCCGAGCCGCGCTTCTTTTTCTTTTCCGCAATACGCGCCTCATCAGCCTCGCGCCACAGCACGATAACGCCGCCGATAACCTGAATTACCTCGGCGCCAAGCTTCGGCGCGAGCTCGTTTGCAAGCTCCTTCGGAGTTTTCGGCGCAGTTTCAAGATGCACCCTGATTTTTATAAGCTCGCGCACGTCGAGCGTGTCGTCAATCTGCGCGATAAGATTGTCTGTTATACCCTCCTTGCCGATTTGGATAATCGGTTCAAGTGAGTTTGCTTTTGCTCTGAGAGCTGCTCGCTCTTTTGATGTCATAGAATTCTCCCTTCGGTAGAATTAGCCTAAAGCTACAAGCTTCAAGGCTTTTGGCGGACTCTGTCCGCGCTTTATAATATCTTTTTTAATTCCTCTGTCAGTTTTCTGAGCGCGTTGCCGCGGTGTGAAATTCTGTCCTTTTCCTCGGCTGTATATCTGCCGAAGGCTCTGCCGTCAACGAGGAACAGCGGGTCGTAGCCGAAGCCCTCGTTTCCGTCGCGTTCAAAGCCGATGTGACCGTGACATTCGCCGCGCACGGTAATCTCGCGCCCGTCGGGAAATACGCAGCAGATAGCGCAAACATAGTATGCCGTGCGCTCCTCCATAGGCACTCCGTCGAGCTTTTCAAGCAGGAGGTCGTTGTTTGCCTCGTCGTCGCCGTGACCGCCCGAAAAGCGTGCGGAATATATTCCAGGTGCGCCGTCAAGATAGTCAACGCAAAGTCCGCTGTCGTCGGCGATTGACGGCATATGCGTAAATTCGCATGCCGCGTGCGCCTTGATTGCGGCATTATCCTCAAAGGTTTCGCCGTCCTCAACAACGTCGGGAAGCTCAATTCCGAGCATCTTTGCCGTAACTACGTTTATTCCAAGCGGAGAGAGAATTCTCTGCATCTCCGCAAGCTTTTTCATATTGTTGGTTGCAAGAATAAAATCCATAATTTCTCCCTTTGGTAGAAATAGCTTCAGGCTTCAGGCTTTTTGTTACTCGGCTGAAGCCTCGAACAATAATCGGGGAAACAATATACTCCCCAGAGCTTATACCCTAAGCCTGATTTCCGCTTACAAAATCAGTCAGCGTGTCGTCGTCCTCGTGGCTCGGCTTCATATCAAACAGCGCCGAAGCGAACACGTCAGCGTCAAACGGCTGAAGGTCGTCAATGCCCTCGCCCACGCCGACAAACTTAACAGGCACGTCAAGCTCGTTGTTGATAGCAAGCACAACGCCGCCGCGCGCAGTACCGTCAAGCTTTGTAAGAATAATGCCCGAAATGCCTGCCGCGTCCTTGAAATCCTTTGCCTGATTAACGGCGTTTTGTCCCGTTGTCGCGTCAAGCACAAGCAGTGTTTCGCGTGACGCGTCGGGGAGCTCGCGGTCGATAACACGGCTGATTTTGTTAAGCTCGTCCATAAGGTTTTTCTTGTTGTGGAGTCTGCCTGCTGTGTCGATGATAATAACATCGTTGCCGCGCGCCTTGCCAGCCTGAATTGTATCGTAAACTACGGCTGCAGGGTCAGCGCCCTCGCCGTGCTTGATAAGGTCCACGTCAGCTCTGTCAGCCCACACCTGGAGCTGCTCGATAGCGGCGGCACGGAAGGTGTCGGCAGCTCCGAGAATAACGCTTCTTCCCATATTTTTAAGATACACGGCAAGCTTGCCGATGGTCGTCGTCTTGCCTACGCCGTTAACGCCGATAACGAGAATTATTGACGGCTTCGTTCTGATTTTGAGATATGAACCACCCCAAACGACACCAGCGACGATGTCCTTCATCGTTTCGCGCACTTCCTTGACAGAGGTGATACCGTCGTTGTCAATCTTTGCCTTAAGGTCGCCGATAACACGCTCGGCAGTCGGCATACCGACGTCGCCCATAATGAGTATTTCCTCAAGCTCTTCAAACAGCTCGTCGCAGATTTCGTCGTAGGTATCGATAACCTCGTCCATCTGCGCCGTAATACCCTCGTCACGCGTTTTCTTTAAACCTTTTCTGAATTTATCAAAAAGTCCCATTGGATTTCTCCTTTATATTCTGGATTCTGGATACTGGAGTCCGAATTCCGCATTATTATTTGGGTGCGGGTGTCCCGACCGATAATTCCGCATTCCGAATTCCGAATTATTCAAGTCCCATCTTCTCAGCAAGCTCAGCGCTCTGCAGCTCAAGCAGCTTTGATACGCCCTTTTCCTGCATTGTTACGCCGTAAAGAACGTCTGCTTCCTCCATCGTGCCTCGTCTGTGCGTGATAGAAATAAACTGCGTTTTGTCAGTCATCTTTCGCATATATTTTGCAAAGCGTTCAACGTTTACGTCGTCAAGCGCCGCCTCAACCTCGTCGTAAATACAAAACGGCGAAGGCGTTACCTTGAGCACGCTGAACAACAGCGCCATAGCCGCAAGCGACTTTTCACCGCCCGAGAACAGGTTGATGTTCTGTACTGATTTTCCAGGCGGCTGGATTTTAATTTCAATTGGACTTTCAAGGCAGTCGTCGGGATTTTCGAGTATAAGCTCGCCCTTGCCGCCGCCGAAGAAATCGGCAAACGAAATCTTGAACTGCTCGTTAATCCTGTTGAACTGAGTAAGAAATTTTTCGCTCATCGACGTTGTGAGGTCGTTGATGATGTTCTGAAGCTCGCGCTTTGACGCTTCAACGTCGTCGGTCTGCTCCTTTAGGAATTCGTAGCGTTCTGACACTTCCTTGTATTCCTCGATAGCGCCGACGTTAATCGAGCCAAGCTTCTTAATCTCGACCTTAATTTCGTGAAGTCTGCGTTTTGCGGAAGTCATATCCTCAATAACGATGCCGAGCGCCTGCGCTTCAACGCGCGTAAGCTCGTACTGCTCAAAGAGCATATCGTTAAGGTTGTCGTATTCCTTTTTCATATTGTTCTTGCGCTCGTCAATGCGGACAAGCTCAGAGGTAAGCTTTTCCTTGTCGGCGTTCTTGTCCTTTTCGCTCTGGCGAAGCTCAATAGAGCGTTTTTCGATTGCATTACGCTCTTCAATCTTCTGGGCGATTTCGTCGCTTACGCCCTTTGCCTTGTCGCGAAGCTCCTGCGCCGCCGCCTTAACGTCGTCGATTGACTTGTTGAGGTTGACGTTGCGCTCCTCGATAGCGGCAATTTCGTCGTTAATACTGCGAACTCTGTCGGAAGCTGTGGAACGGCGCAGCTCAAGCTCCTCGATAGCAAGCTTAGCCGCTTCGCTGTCCTTGGCGATAGTAACGAGCTCAAGGTTAATCTCCTCGCTACGCTTTCTGATTTGCTCGCGGTTGCTCTGCAGCTCGTCGGCGCCCGAGGAGATTTTTTCAAGCTCAGCTTCCGTGTCGTCAATCTGCTTCTGGATTTCGGACTCGCTGTCAGAAGCCTGCTTAAGCTCAGCCTTGAACGCTTCAATTCGCGCCTTTGAGTTTTCCTTCTCGCCAGTCATAGCGGCCTTCTGCTCGCTGAGCGAGTTAATCCTGTCGTCAATCAGCTTGAGGTCGCCCTCTGCTCTGATTAAGTCCTCTTTTGCGTTTCTGAGGTCGGCGTCTGCGCCCTGCAAGTCGGCGGCAGACTTGTTTGCGTCCTCAACAAGACGCTTGTATTCTGCCGAAAGCTCGTCGAACTTTGCTTCGAGCTTGTCAGCTTCGGCGTTCAGCTCTTCAATAAGGTTTGCACGCGAGAGAATACCCGCACCCTTTGAACGGCTGCCGCCCGTCATCGAGCCGCCTGGGTTCATAACCTGACCGTCGAGCGTTACAATCTTGTATCTGTTTTTATAGCGCTTTGAAATGCCGATAGCGCAGTCGATATCCTCGGCAACGATAACCCTGCCGAGCAGGTTAGAAACGATGTCCTTGTACTTTGCGTCGCACTCAACGAGGTTAGAGGCGATGTCAACGAAGCCGAAGTTGTCGTAAAGGTCGCGCTCGTCCATCGTTCTCGGCTTTATTGCCGAAATCGGAAGGAAGGTCGCCCTGCCCTGATTGTTCTGCTTAAGAAAATTAATCGCACGCTTTGCGTCGCTTTCGCTGCCTACAACAAGGTTTTGCATAGCCGCGCCGAGCGCAACCTCAACAGCCGTTGAGTATTCGTTAGATGTGCTGATAAGCTGTGACAGCACGCCGTGAATTCCCGAAAGCGCCTTTGCGTCGCGCTGCTTGATAACCGCCTTTACCGCGCCAGAATAGCCCTCCATATTCTTTTCGAGGTCAGAGAGCATACGCGCTCTTGAGCGCTTTTCTGCGAGCGAGCGTTCCGTCTTGTCAAGCTCTTCCTTTTTCTTTTCAGCCTTTTCGGTTTTCGACTGAAGCTTCAATCTGTAGCCGCCGAGAGAGTTTTCGCCCTCGTCAATCTGAGCCTTGACAAATTCAAGGTTTTCAAGACTTTCGGCTTTCTGATTATTAGCAATATTTATCTCTTTTTCGCACTCTGCGATATTTTCGTCAATTGTGCCGTCGCGCGACACGATTTCGTCGATTGACGACTGCGCCTTTGACGATTTTACCTTGCAGTCCGAGAGCGAAAGCGTAAGCTCGGCGAGCTTCTGAGAAAGCTCGGCGTTTCTGTTTGCAATCTGCTCGTTGTCGCTCTGGAGCTTATTGAGCTCGTCAGCAACGCCCTCAAGCTCGCGGCGCTTTGCGGCAGCGCGCTCGTCGCTGTCGGCGATAAACTGCTGTTTTTCCTTAATCTGCTCGTCAATTACATCGCTCGAATTGTCGGCAGAGTTGATATCGCTTTTGAGTCGCTCAATCGTTTCGTCGTTATGCTTTGCGGTAGCAAGAAGAACGTTAGCCTCACCGTCGCGGCGTACTGCCTCCTCCTCAAAAGCGGCAGCGCCTGCCCTGCTCTGCTCAATAAGAGTGTTAATCTCAGCAGTCTTTACGGAAAGCTCGTCCATCTCTTTTTCGATTTCGGCAAGCTCCTTTTCGCATATTTCATACGAAGCGTTAGCCGCATCGAGCTTATGCTCCTGCTCGCGCAGAGCGTTTGTAAAGTTATTGATTTTATTAAGCCATACGCCTATTTCAAGCTCCTTCTTTTCCTCGCTGAATTCAAGGAATTTCTGAGCCTTTTCACTCTGAGTTTTAAGAGGTCCTACGCGGCTTTCAAGCTCACCGAGAATATCAAGAAGTCTGACTAAATTCTCCTGCGCCTGGTCGAGTCTGCGCTCAGCGTCACGCCTCTTGTGACGGAAACGCGAAATACCTGCCGCCTCCTCGAACAGCTCTCGCCTATCCTCGTTCTTTGCTGAAATAATAGAGTCAATCTTGCCCTGTCCGACCATTGAATAGCCGTCGGCGCCGAGACCCGTATCCATAAACAGCTCGTGAATATCCTTGCGGCGAACCTGCTCGCCGTCAATCTTGTATTCGCTTTCGCCCGAACGGTAGTAGCGGCGCGACACCGTGACGATTTCGCCCTTGTCCTTGAGCGCGCCGTCGGAGTTGTCGAGCGTCAGCACAACCTGGGCAAAGCCGAGCGCCTTACGGCTCGACGTGCCGCCGAAAATAACGTCCTCCATCTTCGAGCCGCGCAGTGATTTTGTGCTCGTTTCACCAAGCACCCAGCGCACAGCGTCCGAGATGTTGCTCTTTCCCGAACCGTTAGGTCCGACAACGGCGGTAATACCCTTTCCGAAATTCAGTTCTGTTTTGTCAGGGAAAGACTTAAATCCCTGCATTTCAAGTGTTCTAAGTAGCATATGTTGTTCCCTTTTGGTGTTAAGTGTTGAGTGTTAAGCTTTACTCAAAGCTCTATAACTAAATACTCGAAATTAACAAATCATCAACCGCGATTTTTTCGCTCTGCGTGATTTTTATATTATAGCCTTCCTCGATAAGAAAGTAGATATTGCGTTTTTGCTGTCCCTTAAGCTTTGACAGGCTCTTTGGATTTACCTTGATTTCGTAGTTGCCTGGCGGGTATGCAAGCACCTTGTTGAGCATAAAGCGCGACTGCACAATTTCGCCGAAGGAGTCGTGGTACGCGCCTGCAACCATATTTTTCTTTATATCTTCTGACGCGTGAAGTCCAAGGCGTATTACCCTTACGCCTGCTTTCTCGAATATCGGCAGACGCTTTGTACACAGCGCCGCCGCGTCGTCGACGGTCTGCGGCTTGTACATCTCTTTGTCAAAAAGCTCTGCAAGATACGTTCCCTTTAGTACCACCGTCGGATAAATCCGTACTGTGTCAGGCTTAAGCGCGGTAAGCTTTTTTGCTGTTTCTATGGCTTTTTCGTCTGTGTCGAGGTACAGCCCCGTCATCATCTGTAGTCCAAGCTCAAAGCCGTATTCCTTAATCATCCTTGACGCGTTTTCAACGTCAGAAGCCGTATGTCCGCGAAGATTTGCTTTCAGCACCTCGTCGTCCATACTCTGCGCGCCGAGCTCAATTGAGCTTACCCCGTACTTTTTAAGTATGTCGAGGATTTCACCGTCGATACAGTCGGGACGCGTTGATATCCTTATTCCCTTAACGCGTTTTCCGTCGACGTATTCAGCCGCCGCGCTGAGCAGAGATATCATATAATCCCTGTCAATCGCAGTAAACGAGCCGCCAAAAAATGCAATTTCGTATTCATAGTTGTTTCGTTTAAGCGCCGTTTCGACTGCCGTTTTTACGTCGTCAGGCGTCGGCTGCGACTGCTGTCCAGTAATCGTTTTCTGGTTGCAAAACGAGCATTGCTGAGGACAGCCGAGGTGCGGCACGAAAATGCTTACGTTTCCCTTTTTCATACTTCAACACCCATAAGCTCAAGCGCTTCCTTAGCCGCAAGCTGTTCAGCGTTCTTCTTGCTTGTCCCGTGTCCTCTGCCAATAACGTTAGAGTTGAGCTTAAGCTCCACGTCAAAGCGCTTGTCGTGGTCGGGGCCGCTCGTGCCGACAACGGTATACGCAAGCACTTCGTCGGGATTTTGCTGGATAATTTCCTGCAGAAGCGATTTGTAATCACGGAAATTAGTATGGTGACTGTCAACCTCGCGCGACAGAAAGCGAAGCACAAAACGCTTAGCCTCTTCCATACCGCCGTCAAGGTAAATCGCCGCGATGAGCGCTTCAAACGCGTCCTCAAGCACAGACGGTCTGTCTGCGCCGCCGCTTGCAGTTTCGCCCTTTCCCATTTTGAGGAACGAGCCGAGCTCAATTTCGCGCGCGAACGCCGAAAGCGACTGTGTGCATACAAGCGAGGAGCGAAGCTTTGTCAGCCTGCCCTCGGGCATATCGGGGAACTTTGAATAAAGGTATTCAGCCGAAATAATCTGCAGCACCGCATCGCCGAGAAACTCCATTCGCTCGTTACAGCGAAGTCCACCCTGCTTTTCGTTAGCGTAGCTCGAATGAGTCAGCGCCTCGTCAAGAAAAGCACCGTTTTTGAAAGTGTATTCAATTTTGCTCTCTAAATTAGTCATAGCAAATCTTTTAATTGAATTATAAATTATAAATTATGAATTATGAATTGAGGGTGGGCGTTGCCCACACCCATTATAATGCCCGTGCGGCGAGCACCAATCATTCATCATTCACAATTCAACTCTGTTTCGATTTTATTAATCAAGTCAGTTTCAAGGAACCACACAGCCTGCTTGACTGCGTTTTTGAACGTGCGCGCGTCGGCAGAGCCGTGAGCCTTGATAACAGGCTTTTTCACGCCGAGCATAACTGCGCCGCCGTACTCCTTATAATCAAACTGATTTTTCATATCGTTAATACCTGAGCGTACGCCAAGGTATGATATTTTTGAAAGTGTGTTTTTGTAAAACGCCTGCTTAATGCCGTTCATCAGCACCTTTGCGACGCCCTCGTACATCTTTAGAATAAGATTACCCGTAAAGCCGTCGGCAACTACAACGTCCGCGTCGCCGTAAGGAATTTGCCTGCCCTCGATATTGCCGATAAAGTTATACGGCGCGTCCTTCATAAGCTGATACGCTTCCTTAACGACGGGCGTTCCCTTAGTTTCCTCGCTGCCGTTATTCGCAAGCGCGACGGAAGGATTGTCGTATTTCATTACGTTTTTCATATAAATTGAGCCGAGCAGACCGAATTGATAGAGGAATTCAGCTCTGCACTCTGCATTTGCGCCGCAGTCCATAAGAAGAAACGGTTTTTCCGCGCTCGGCATAATCGACGCGATTGCAGGACGCTTAACGCCCTTGATGCGCTTTGTGATAAGCGTTGCGCCGACGGTAATTGCGCCCGTATTTCCTGCGCTGACGAACGCGTCGCCTGCGCCCTCGTTGAGCAGGCGGAAGCCGACAGCCATTGACGAGTCGGGCTTCTGCTTAAGCACAGACGTCGGGTCATCGCACATATCGATAGTATCAGGTGCGTGATGAATGCTCATTTTCTTCAGCTCAAAATCATTTTCCTTAACGCAGGAGTTGATTTTTTCTTCATCGCCGACGAGGATAATTTCGTCAATATTGAATTCGTTGAGCGCCATAAGGCTGCCCTTGATAATCTCGAGCGGCGCGTTGTCACCGCCCATAGCGTCTACAATAATTTTCATAGTGTTTTCTCGTTTCGCTCGTAAACATAGGCTCAAGGAGCAAGCTTTCGCTTGCAAGGCTCAAGACTCAAGGTGTATGACGGGCTACGCCCGTACCCTTTTTCAGTATTCAGTATTCAGTTGCAAGGCTTTTAAGGGCGCGTTCGGCGAGTGCCTTGTAGCGCTCCTTTTTGTCGCGGATTTTCGGCTCGATTGGCGGCAGTATACCGAAGTTTGCGCCCATCGGCTGAAAGTTCGTGACGCTCTCGTCGCTGATATATCCTGACAGCGCGCCAAGCATTGTATATTCGCTGAGTGTCAGCGTATCTTTTCCCTCGGCTCTCCGAACAGCGTTAATGCCTGCGAGAATTCCCGAGCCTGCCGACTCCATATATCCCTCGACGCCCGTAATCTGACCTGCGAAGAATATGTTTTTGTGCTCGCGTAGCGAATAATCGCTGCTTAGCACCTTCGGCGAATTGATAAACGAATTTCTGTGCATTACGCCGTACCGTACGAATTCGGCGTTTTCAAGTCCTGGAATCATACCGAACACGCGTTTTTGTTCGCCAAATTTCAGGTTAGTCTGAAAGCCGACAAGATTGAACATCGTGCCCTTGTCGTTTTCGCGTCTTAGCTGAACGCACGCCCACGGTCTGTGTCCAGTTTTCGGGTCAACAAGTCCGACTGGCTTCATCGGTCCGAAGCGTGGAGCGTCAAGACCTCGTTTTGCAAGCTTTTCGATAGGCATACAGCCCTCATACACGTCAAAATCGTGAACGACTGCGCCCTCGGCGTGAGTGAGCTCGTCGATAAAACGCTCGTATTCCTCCTTATTAAAAGGACAGTTTATGTAATCGCTTTCGCCGCCGCGGTCGTAACGCGAGGCGCCGAACGCCTTTGTCATATCGACGCTTTCGGCAGTCACGATAGGAGCCGCCGCGTCATAAAACGACAGCATATCGGGACAGAGCCTTTCAATCTCCTTTGACAGAGCGTCGTCGGTAAGCGGACCCGTTGCGACAATAACAATCTCATCGTCAGAAGGATTTATTTCCTCGCACACCCTGTGTTCAACAGTAATTTTCGGATGCGACGTAATCCTTTCGGTTACAGCCGAGGAAAAAAGGTTTCTGTCAACTGCAAGCGCGCCGCCCGCGGGAACTGCACACTCGCGCGCGATAGGAACTGTAAGCGAGCCGAGGCGCGCCATCTCCTCCTTTAGCAGTCCAGCCGCGCTTTCAATACGCGACGCCTTCAGAGAATTTGAGCACACAAGCTCGGCAAAGTATTCACTTTTATGCGCGGGTGAAAACTTACAAGGCTTCATTTCGACAAGCGTAACGTCATATCCGCTCTGGGCTATCTGCCACGCCGCCTCACAGCCTGCAAGCCCCGCACCGATAACAGTAAATTTGGTCATAGTTTTTTATTGGCTTATAGCTTTAAGCTTTTGGTTTATCGCTTCGCTCGAACAATTATAATATCGTTAGCCTGTAGCTTGTAGCTAAAAAATCTCGCATTATTTTTTCCTCGACACGGGCTTTGTGAAGCCGCAGTTTTCGGTGTCGGGGCAATAGAGAACGTTGCCTTTTTTTCGGAAGAGTGATTTGCCGCACTTCGGGCAAACCTCGTCGCTCGGAAGGTCCCACGTCATAAAGTTGCAGTCGGGATAATTCGAGCAGCCGTAGAAGCTTGTTCCGCGTCTTGTTTTCTTTTCGATAACGTCGCCGCCGCATTCTGGACACTTTGCGCTTGTTTTGAATACAAGCGGCTTTGTGTTCTTACACTCGGGATAGCCTGGACACGCAAGGAACTTGCCGAATCTGCCGACCTTAACGACCATGTTTCTGCCGCACTTGTCGCAAACGACGTCGGTTTCTTCCTCGCTGAGCTTGATTTTTACGCCCTGCATATCCTTTTTCGCCTTTTCAAGCGGCTCCTCAAAATCGTTGTAGTAAAGGCGAATCATATCGATGTAATCCTTGTCTCCCGAGTCGATTTTATCGAGGTCGTCCTCCATCTTGGAGGTGTATTTTACGTTAACTATATTAGGAAGCTTTTCCTTCAGTAGATTTGTCACAGCCTCGCCGAGCTCAGTCGGAACGAACTGCTTGCCCTCGCGGACAACGTATTCCTTAGAAAGAATTGTAGATGTGATAGTAACGTACGTCGAAGGTCTGCCGACGCCGTTTTCTTCAAGCGCCTTTGTCAGCGAAGCTTCGGTGTAACGTGACGGCGGCTGTGTAAAGTGCTGGTTGCCGAGAATTGACTTAAGTCTGAGCACGTCGCCCTTTGCCATCGGCGGAAGCGGTGCTTCTGCATCAGTCTTTGACGCGTCGTCTGTCTTTTCCTCATAAAGCGCAGTAAAGCCGTCGAATTTTACTGTATAGCCCGTCGCGTTAAAGACGTAGCCGTTTGCTTCAATTTCAATCTTCATAGTTTCCTGCTGGCAGGATTCCATAAGCGACGCGATAAAGCGCTCCCAGATGAGCTTATAAATCTTGTACTGGTCGGACGTAAGAGAGTCCTTTACCATATCGGGAGTAACGTTCGGCATTGACGGTCTGATTGCCTCGTGTCCGTCCTGCGCGTTGCCCCTTGTCTTGTAATATCTCGGCTTTGCTGGAAGATACTTTTCGCCGTAGGTGTCAAGGATGTACTGATTACCTGCCGCGCGCGCTTCCTCAGAAATTCTGAGCGAGTCAGTTCTCATATAGGTGATTAGACCGACTGTACCCATTTTCTTTACGTCAACGCCCTCATAAAGCTCCTGCGCTGCCTTCATCGTACGGCGAGCCTGGAACGACAGGCGGCGCGATGCCTCCTGCTGAAGCGTTGAGGTAATAAACGGCGGCGTCGGGTTCTTCTTTCTCGTGCCCTTCTTAACTGCCTGAACGACGTACTCTGCACCTTCAAGGTCTGCAAGGATTTTGTCGCTCTGCTCCTTGTTTTCTATATTCTTTTCGCCGAGCTTAAGCTTGTTGCCGTCGGGGTCAGATACAAGAACTGCGCCGAAGGTTTTTCTTTCGGGCGGGTTTGTGAACTTTGCATCGATTGACCAATATTCCTCTGGCTTAAATGCTCTGATTTCGTTTTCACGGTCAACTACAAGTCGGAGCGCAACAGACTGAACGCGTCCTGCGGAAAGTCCGCGGCGGATTTTCTGGCTTACAAACGGTGACAGCTTGTAGCCGATAAGTCTGTCGAGAATACGGCGCGCCTGCTGTGCGTTGACAAGGTCTATATCAAGCTCACGCGGCGAGCTCATACCCTTCTTTACGCCCGACTTCGTGATTTCGTTGAACGTAACTCTGTTCTTGTCGTTAAGGTCAAGACCGAGCAGATACGCAAGGTGCCACGAAATAGCCTCCCCTTCGCGATCGGGGTCGGTTGCAAGGTAAACGTAATCGGCATTGTCAGCCTTCTTCTTTAAGTCCTTTACGAAATTTTCCTTGCCCTTGATAACTGCGTATTTCGGCTCGAAGTTATTTTCAACGTCTACGCTGAGTCTTGCCGCAGGCAGGTCACGGACGTGTCCCATCGAAGCGACAACGTCGTAGCCCTTGCCGAGGTAACCCTTGATATTTTTTGCCTTTGCAGGTGACTCTACAATTACTAATTTTGACATATGCTAAATCCTTTCAGTGGAAAATTATACTTTGCTGTATCTGTCGCCCTCGCATTTTTTGATAAGTCCTTTTATCTCGAGTATGCTCAGAGCGGTAATGATATCTAAATTTGACAGTCCCGTTGACGCTTCAAGCTCTTCAGGAAGAATAAGTCCGTCGCTAAATGCGTCATATACTGCTTTTTCGTTTCCTTTAAGCGAAACGGCTTTGTCCTGCCGTTCGCTGTCGGCAGCGCGCTCGGACTTGATATTATCAAAGGTGAGCTGCTTTTTTTCTGGCGCGTTTGCGCCGAGGTCAATATTGCTGATTTCGTACATCGATTCAGCCTTTGAAACGTCGAGAGTATAATACTCGTCGGCATAACGCAAAACTACTGCGCGCGGGCTTGTTGCGACGAACGCGCCCTCGTCAATCAGCTTGTTGGTACCCTGAAACGCAGGGTCAAATATCGATGCGGGAATCGCAAAAATATCTCTTCCCTGTTTTTTTGAATATTCTGCCGTAATGAGCGAGCCGCTTTTTTCAGCCGCCTCTACGACGACAAGTGCGCGCGACAGTCCGCTAATTATCCTGTTGCGCTGAGGAAACGTAATCCTGTCAGCTCTTTTATGAGGAGGATACTCTGTAATCAGAGCGCCGTTTTCAATGATTTTTCTTCTGAGGCTCTCGTTTGATTTAAGGTAATCCGTACCGAGTCCGCAGCCGAGCACGGCGACAGTTTTTCCGCCTGCTTCAAGCGCGCCCTCGTGCGAAGCGCTGTCAACGCCGAGCGCGCCGCCGCTGACTATTACTGCGCCGCATTTTGCAATACCCTTTGAAAGATACTGCGCCGCTTTGAGCGAATACGACGACGCCTTGCGCGTGCCTACCATAGAAACGGCAAGACGGTCCTTAAGACATCCGATGTCGCCGCTGACGTAAAGCACCGCGGGCGGCTTAGGAATATCCCGTAGCATTTCGGGATAACGCTCGTCATCATAAGTTATGATATCCCACGAGTTGTTATTACATTCGTCAATAATTCTGTCAGCGTCCTCGAGCGACAGCTCAGACAGCCTGTCAATACGGGCGGAAGATAAGCTTCCGTCGTTCTTCCACTCTATTATAGTAGCGTTGTACACGCCCTCGGGGGTTTTGTACTCGCTTAGAATTGCTTTTATATCAGCCTCAGCTCCTATGCCGAGCTGAAGCCACACCCAGTACCGCTTGTCCGTCATTTACGCATCATCTCCCACATTGTGATAGAAGCGGCAACGGACGCGTTTAGGCTTTCTGCTCTGCCAAGCATCGGGATTGTGATAAGCGCGTCGGACAAAGCCTTTATATTTTCCTCTACGCCGTTAGCTTCGTTGCCGATAACGCACACGGTCGGCACAGAAAAATCAACGTCGGTGATTTTTACAGCCGTGCTGTTCGGAACGGTTGAATATATTTTGTAGCCGTCCTTCATTGACGATAGCTCAGTTTCGAGGTCGTCGCACACGAAAAGCTTAATTCTCAGCACCGAGCCCATAGAAGCGCGAAGCACCTTAGGGTTGTATACGTCACAGCAGTTATACAGGATTACGCCGTCAACACCGAGCGCTTCAGCCGTACGGATAACTGCGCCGACGTTAGACGGATCCTGAACGTTATCAAGCGCGATTAGCTTTTTTGAATATTCAGCCGCGTTTTCCTGCACCTTGCACACGGCAAATATGCCCTGCGGCGAAGCGGTATCGGACAGCTTGTCCGAAATCTCCTCGGTGATGATATACGCGCTGTCGCTTACATCGCAAAGGCTGTTTATTTCTTCGCCGTATTTTTCGAGCGCCCTTTCGGTGACGAGAAGATATTTTACCTTATAAACAGAATTAAGGACATCAAAGCAAAGCCTTGCTCCCTCGAGCACAAACAGTCCCTCGCGCTGACGCGCAGAGGATGAGGAAATCAGCTTCTTGGTGTCCTTAACGATATTATTATTTTTGCTTGTAATCTTGTCCACGTGTGATTTCTCCCATACACAATAGTGCTCATTTTCGGGCGTTGCCCATTATCTGTTTAAATAAATCACATATTATTTAATTAATATATTTATATAATATACATTATAAAGAAAAAAATTTCAATAGTAAATTTTCAAAATATCAAAATTTTTGCCATACTTCATAAAACACAAAAAGCACCACCGAAAAACGATAGTGCTTTTGCTGAAAAATCAAGCTTATAATGCTGCCTTTGCTGCTTCTGTGAGTGCTGTGAATGCAGCAGGGTCAGAAATAGCAATCTCGGAAAGCATCTTTCTGTTAAGATCGATGTTTGCCTTCTTAAGACCGTTCATAAATGTAGAGTAGTTCATACCGTTTGCCTTGCATGCAGCAGAAATACGTGTAATCCACATTCTTCTGAAATCTCTCTTCTTCTGCTTTCTGCCGATATATGCGTACTGGCCGCTCTTCATAACAGCCTGCTTAGCTGTACGGAAAAGAGCGTGCTTTGAGCCGTAGTAGCCCTTAGCTGCCTTTAATACCTTTTTTCTTCTCTTACGAGTCATCATAGCGCCTTTAACTCTTGCCATTGTTAATTACCTCCGTTAGTTGAATATAAAAAATTACGTAAAAGTCCTGTTAAATCAGATTATTTATAAGGTACAAGTCTTTTGCACTGCTTCTGATTTGTAACATCGGCAACAACCTGCTTGCGAAGATTTCTCTTGCGCTTGGTTGACTTCTTTGTAAGGATATGAGATGTGTAAGCGTGTGATCTCTTAACCTTGCCGCTCTTTGTTGTCTTGAAACGCTTCTTAGCGCCGCTGTGTGTCTTAATTTTTGGCATAATTTATTCCTCCGTAAAAATTAATTACTTAGTTACCTTGGGCGACATAAACATAAGCACCTGTCTGCCCTCGAGTTTCGGTT
>JAFWKC010000017.1 GCA_017514345.1 Eubacterium sp. | reverse complement strand
GTATCAGTAAGCCCGTGAAATTTTTCGGGAAGCGGAAGCAGCGACTTTGAAAGAAGTCTGATTTCCTGCGCGTGGACTGAAATTTCGCCCGTTCTCGTTTTGAAAACGAAACCCTTGATTTCCACAATGTCGCCGATATCCCACGTTTTGAACTCGGCAAAAACGTCCTCGCCGACATCGTTCATACGAACGTAGGACTGAATTCTGCCGTTTCTGTCCTGAACGTCAATAAAGTTTGCCTTGCCCATATCGCGCCAGGTCATAATCCTGCCCGCGATTGTAACCTCTTTGTTTTCAAGCTCGTCGAAATTCGCCTTGATTTCGTCAGAATGGTGAGTCTGAGTTGCAAGCGTGATTTCAAACGGGTCCTTGCCTGCAGCCTGGAGAGCCTTGAGCTTGTCAATTCTGATTTGCTTCTGCTCGTTTTCGGTGAGCACGACCTCTGCCATCTTCATCTGTGCTGCAGCAGCGTTGTTGCTGATAGCCTCGATAGTTTCGAGCGCTTCCGACTCACTGTCGGCTGTACCCTCAAGAGCAACGGCGCCTGTCTGGAGAAACAGAGTATATTTAACCTTGTCGCCGTCAGCCTCAACAAGATACTTCGGGTTTGTCTTTTCCTCGTCAGCCTGAAGCGTGTTCTGCACCTTCATTCTGCTGTTTTTCTTGACAGCCTTGACGCCGCGCTTGCAGGCGTCCTCCTTGTCAAAAACGGGAGAAGTGCCGACGGTCTTGTCGTCGATTATAAATTCAAATGTGAAAGTGTTGTCACCGTTCTTGGTGATTTCAAACCTTCCTGCCATGTGTGTTTACCTCTTACTTTTCGATTTTGAGAATTTCAAATTCAATGTTGCCTATCGGTGCTTCTACGGTAACCGTATCGCCTACGTTAGAGCCGATAAGCGCCGCGCCTACTGGGCTTTCGTCGGTGATTTTACCCTCGGCAGCGTTGTTCTGTCCGTAGCCTACGATTTCGTATACAATCTTTTTCTTGTCAGTTTTGCGAAGCACTGTAACCTTTGCGCCCATCGACACGCTGTCGCTGTCCATAGACTCAACGATAACTGCGTTGTCAAGCTGATACTTAAGCTCGTTAATTCTTGCTTCGATTTTAGCCTGCTCACTCTTTGCCTCGTCATATTCGCTGTTTTCCGAAAGGTCGCCGTAAGAGCGCGCAACCTTAAGCTTTTCGGCAATATCGTTTCTGCCTGTGGTGGAGAGATATTCAAGCTCCTCCTCAAGCTTCGCTTTGCCTGCTTCTGTCATTTTGAAAACTTTTGCTGCCATATAAAAAACTCCTTTGGTAAAATAATCTATTTTTTATCCTTATAATTATATATTATATATTATTATATGTCAATATATTTTTAATTCGGAATTATATGGTGGGCAAGCCCACACCCGATTTTATTTGTCCGAGCAAAGCGAGAAACCTTTAATTGTGCATTCCGCATTAAAAAAAGAGCCTTTCGGCTCTTTTCATTTGCTTATTGTCTGTTCTGTGCGTTTGAAATGCCCTGACGGATACGGCGAACGTCCTGAAGTGACTTATACAGCGAATCGTCGATAGAAAGGAGTGTGTCGTCAGCGTAGTTGTTAACTGCCGTAAGCATTTCGCGCGACTTGTTCTGAGCAGATGTAACCATCTCGTTTGCCTGAGTCGTAGCGTTGCCGAGAATTTCGGAAGCCTGATTCTGAGCGTCCTGTACCAAAGCCTTGCCCTGGTCGTTAGCGTTAGCGATAATCTCTGCAGCTTCTGCCTGAGCAGTCTTTGTGATTTCGTCGCGAGCAATCATTTCGCGAGCCTGAGCCTCTGCCTTTTTAATAATCTCGGCAGCCTCTTTTTTTGCGTCCTCAAGAATGGTGTTTCTTGAGTCAACAATAGCCTTAGCCTGCTTTGTTTCCTGCGGTGTGTTGAGGCGGATGTCCTCAATAATTGTCTTAATCTTATCAACGTCTACCGCGCATTTTTTACTAAGCGGAATGGCTGTTGCGTCGTCGAGTACATCTTCAAGGTCTTCAAGTAAAATATCAGTGTTTGTCATAGCTATTTATCTCCTTTACATCTTTTATAAATGTCTTGCGCTATAGTTTTTGGTACGTACGGTCCTATGTCGCCGCCGAGCATACACACCTCTTTAACCATACTTGATGAGAGGAACATATTATCTCCCCTCGCAGGCAGAAACAGCGTTTCAGCCTTGGGATAAAGCGATTTGTTAATCAGAGCCTGCTCAAATTCGTATTCAAAATCAGAACCGGCTCTGAGCCCCTTGACGATTGCGACTGCGTCATTTTTCTTTGCGTAGTCAACAAGAAGTCCGTCGTATGTATCAATTTTTACGTTCGGCAGGTCAATAGAGCGTTCAATCAGTTCCATTCGCTCCTGCACCGTAAAAAGAGAAGCCTTTTTGCTCCCGTTACTCATTACAAGGACGATTACCTCGTCAAAAATTTCAGCCGCGCGCTCGATAATATCAATGTGGCCGAGAGTAACAGGGTCAAAGCTACCGGGACAAATTGCCTTTTTCATAACCAATTAATCCTTTCGGTAATAAGTGAGTTTGGATTTGCCGTATTTCCTTTCGCGCGACTTTTTGAAATCGCCCGCGCTGTCGGGCATAGGCTCGACTGCCTTGCTTTCGCAGATAATCACGCCGTCGTCGGACATATGAGCTGACAGCAGGTCAAGACACTTCTGATAAAGCCCTTCGCTGTACGGCGGGTCGAGAAATGCAATATCATAGCTTCCGCTTCGCTGCAAAAACGACTGAGCGTCGGCAAAAACAAGATTACTGCATTCGCCAAAACCACAATGAGCGATATTGCCTTCGGTGATTTTGTATGCCGCACGGTTGTTTTCAACAAAGGTGCAAACAGCAGCTCCGCGGCTGAGCGCCTCTATGCCGAGCTGTCCGCAGCCAGCAAACAAATCAAGCACACGCTTTCCTTCAAGCTCAAACTGAATTGAGCTGAAAAGCGCCTCTTTTACTGCCTGCGAGGTGGGTCTTGTGACGTCCTCGCCTGCAAGCGTTTCAAGGCGGCGTCCGCGTGCTGAACCTGTGATAACTCGCATAATCCATTCCCTTTTGCTTATTTTTCTCTAAATATTATAACATATAAGCCGTTATAGTCAAGATATTTAGTAAATTTTAATAATTTTGATAATATTTTGCAATATCTTGTGCATTAGAGGGCGAAATACCAGGTACACTACACAATTCCTCGACTGTGGCTTCGCGGATTTTTGCAATAGTTTTGAAGTGTTTTAGCAAAGCCTTTGCCTTTTTTTCGCCTATTCCGTCAATTTTCATCAGTCCCGAAGAAAATGACGACTTTTGATGCTTTTTTCTGTGATAAGTTATCGCGAAACGGTGTACCTCCTCCTGTATTCTTGAAACAAGAGTAAACGCGCTTCGGTGAGAATTTATCTCTATTTCGCCGCCCCCGTATGCAATAGCGCGCGTACGGTGCTTGCTGTCCTTGACCATACCGAAAACGGGAACGTCGATATTCATTTTTTCAATAACGGGAAGCACTGCGCTGACCTGCGGCTGTCCGCCGTCAAGAAGAATAAGGTCGGGCTTAATTTTGAACGTGCTTCCCTCTTCGTCCTCGTAATAATGATTAAATCGGCGCGTCAGTACCTCGTTCATTGAGCCGACGTCGTTCTGACCGTCAAAGCCTTTAATCGCAAAGCGTTTATAGGCGCTTTTCATCGGTCTGCCGTTGTGAAAAACGACCATACCTGCTACGTTGTCTGCGCCGAACGTATGCGAAATATCATAGCTTTCGATGTATTCGGGCGGCTTAGGAAGTCCGAGAAGCTCTGCAAGCTCCTCAAGCGCCGCCATTTCCTTGCCGAGTCTGCCCTGATTCTGGGCAAGATGCTCGTTCGCATTTTTGATGCACATATTGACGATTGACAGGTGCTCGCCCTTTTGCGGATGTATGATTTCGAGCTTTTTGCCGCGTATGCTTTCGAGGTGTTGACGAAGCAGCTCTTCACCGTCAATTTCACCGTCAACGGCAATCCTCGACGGGATGTATTCACGCATTGAGTAGTAGCGTTCAATCAGTTCAAAGCGAGCCTCGGGCAAGCTGTCAACGCTGTCAATAAGCCAATGCTCTGTGTCGTAGAGTCTTCCGCTTTTGAAGCGCAGAACGTCAAAGCAAGCCTTTTTCGCGCCGTTGACAGGCGCAAAAACGTCCTCCTCGGGAACGTTTATTGATACGACCTTCTGCTTTTCCTCGAGGTTTTTAATCGCCTTAATTCTGTCACGGAGCTTCGCTGCCTTTTCAAATTCGAGATTTTCGGAATACTCCTGCATTCTTGCAGTCATATCGCGCACAGCCTTTGCGCTTCCTCCCTTCAGGAAATCGACTGCGTCCTCAACGTTCTGGACGTATTCCTCCCTTGTAATTCCAGCGTTGCACGGCGCGGAGCAAAGCCCCATAAAGCCGTTAAGACACGGTCTTGATTTGCCGTAATCGCGCGGAAACTGCTTATTACAGGTAGGGAGCTTAAAGATTTTTAAGGTTTCCTCAACTGCCTTTTTCACCGAGAAATTTGAGATAAACGGACCGATGTACGAGGCGTTTTCGTCGTCCATACGGTAGCACTCGCGTATACGCGGAAATTCATCTTTTGTGACCTTGATATAGTTATACCCCTTGTCGTCCTTCAGAAGAATATTGTACTTCGGCATATGCTGCTTGATAAGCGAGCATTCGAGCACGAGCGCCTCGAATTCCGTGTCGCACAGGATATAGTCAAAATCGTCAACGTTTTCAACCATTTTTATCACCTTTAAAGAGTGATTTGAATGGCTGCCGAAATAGGAGGAAACGCGGTTTTTAAGCGCCTTTGCCTTGCCGATATATATTATCTTTTTATCCTTGTTTTTCATTATATACACGCCTGGCGTAAGCGGAAGCGCCATCGCCTTGCGGCGTAGCTCTTTTTCTGTCAAAGCAATATCCTCCTTCCTTAGTTTATACTTAAATTATACATTATAATCACGATAATTCAAGCGAAAAAAATAACTCCCTCAAAGGGAGTTAAACTGATTTTTTTACAATTATTCATTGAAGCCGCTCTTTACAAGCGCTACAAGACCTTCTACAGCCTCTTCCTCGTCTGAGCCGTCAGCAATAATTCTGATTGCTGTGCCTCCCATTATGCCGAGAGAAAGTACGCCGAGAAGTGATTTTGCATTTACTCTTCTTTCTTCCTTCTCTACCCAAATTGATGACTTGAACTCGTTTGCCTTCTGAATGAAAAATGTTGCGGGACGAGCGTGAAGTCCAACCTGATTCTCTACAGTTACATCTTTTACGAACATATCTAGTACCTCTCAAAAAACATTTAGATATATATTGTGTACTTAATAACCTTTTTTAGTTACCTGCTTTATTATATCACTAATATTTTTATCGTCAACGGACTTTTAAAAACTTCGTATGACTAATGAATTATTCACAAAAAAGATATGCGTTATTTGTGCAAAATTAACATATTTTTTCACCCTCAAAAGAAGATAAAATACTTTTGTCTTTTTCAGTAAGCTCGGCTTTTTCGAGCATATCGGGACGTCGCCTGAGCGTACGCAGAAGCGATTGCTCCCTTCGCCACTCGTCAACCTTTGCGTGATGTCCCGACAAGAGCACCTCGGGAACCTGCCTGCCGCGCCATTCAGCGGGATGCGTGTACTGCGGGTATTCAAGAAGCGAATTATAGTGGCTTTCCTCCTCGAAGCACTCATCGTTTGACAGCACGCCGTCGAGCATTCGCGAAATGCTGTCGGCAAGAATAAGCGCAGGCAGCTCGCCGCCCGTCAGCACATAGTCGCCGATAGAGATTTCCTCGGGCTCTAGTTCCTCGATAACGCGCTCGTCAACGCCCTCATAGTGACCGCAGAGAATTGCGATATTATCAAGCCTTGAAAGCTCCTTGACGCGCTTTTGCGTTAGCGTTTTGCCCTGCGGCGTCATATAGATAAGGTGCGGCCTTTTGCCGAGCTCGTCGCATATTGAATTGAAGCAGGCAAAAATAGGCTCAGCCTGCATAACCATTCCCATTCCGCCGCCGTACGGCTTGTCGTCGACTCTTCTGTGCTTATCCTCAGTATATTCACGTATGTCGCGTGTGTTAATCTCTACCTTGCCCGCTTCGCGCGCTCTGCCGATAATGCTTTCGCCGAGAACGCTGTCGCACATTTCGGTGAAGAGCGTCATAATATCAATTCTCATCAAAAAGTCCTTTCATCGGCTTAATCAAAACGACCTGCTTTTCTGTGTCAATCTCAACGATAACGTTGGGAATTGCAGGAATAAGCGTGTGATTTTTTCCGTTTTTCACGTCGTAAATGTCGCACGAGCCGTAGTTCTGAACGTCGGTTATTTTGCCGTAGTCCTCGCCCGTGTCAGCGTCGGTAACGCGACAACCGATAATATCGGCAATGTAAAACGCATCATCGTCAATTTGCGCTTCGTCACGGTCGCAGTAAAGAATTTTGCCCTTAAGCTCCTCCGCTTCGTTAATCGACGGAATTTCGGCAAACTTCAGAATAGCTATATTCTTTTGCGGGCGCGCCGAAACAAGGGTAAGCTGTTTAGTTCCGTTTTTGTCAAGAAATACCTTGCTAAGCTGACGGACGTAATCAATGCCGTCGCACCACATCTCGAACTTAACCTCACCCTTAAGACCGTGAGTGTTATTCACTTTTCCAAGCTCTAAATACTTTTCCATAGCTTCTGAATAATAAAACGGTACGGGCAAAGCCCGTAAGCCTAAAACTCTGACTCTGTTAAAAAGCACCCGAAACGGGTGCTTTTAACTAATCTATTTCAACCGATATTTTTGCGTCCTTACGGTTTGCGGCAGCGCGCATAACTACGCGGATTGCCTTTGCAATTCTGCCCTGCTTACCGATAACTCTGCCCATATCGCCGTCTGCAACATGCAGATGGTATACAACTACGCCTTCTTCGTTAGGCTCGTCAACATCGACCGAAACTTCGTTTGGATTATCAACCAAACCTTTAGTAATGGATATTAACAAATCCTTCAAAGAAAACACCTCCTGTTTAATTGTCAGTTAACACCGAAATTAAAGGATGCCTTCTTTTTTGAGAATGCTCTTAACGGTTTCAGTCGGCTGAGCACCGTTAGCAATCCACTTCTTAGCCTTGTCTGCATCAATCTTGATTTCAGCAGGCTCTGTCATTGTGTTGTATGTGCCGATTTCCTCGATGAAACGACCGTCACGGGGATATCTTGAATCTGCAACTACTACACGGTAGAACGGAGCCTTCTTTGCGCCCATTCTGCGAAGTCTGATTTTTACTGCCATTTTTGTTTACCTCCAATTATTTATGAATGGAGAATGTAGAATGGAAAATGAAGAATTTATGGTAGGCTTCGCCCACGCCCATTTTATTGTTCGAGCGTAGCGAGTAACCAGAATTCTCAATTCCCAACTCTCAATTCTCAATTTATTAAAATCCGAATGGATTCTGTTGACCTTTTACGTTACCCATCAGCTTTTCAGCCATTTCGGGATTTTGCTGCATCATACGGCGCATTTTTTTGCTGACCTTCGGTCCCTTATTTCCGCCGAACTGCTTCATCATCTTCTGCATCTGCTTAAACTGTGCAAGAAGCTTGTTTACGTCCTCAACCTGACGTCCGCAGCCTGCCGCGATACGTCGTTTGCGCGAGGGGTTAATGATTTCTGGATGAGCACGCTCTTCCTTCGTCATAGAGTAGATAATCGCTCTGAAGCGGTCAAACGCTCCCTCGTCGATATCCTCGTCCTTAACCTGCTTGCCGATACCTGGGATAAGCTTAATCGTGTCCTTGATTGAGCCCATTCGTTCAATTTGTTCAAACTGGTCAAGCAAGTCGTTGAGGTCGAATTTATTTTTAGCAAGCTTTGCTTCAAGCTCAGCCGCTTTTTTGTCGTCGAGCGCCATTTCCGCCTTTTCGATAAACGAAAGCACGTCGCCCATACCGAGAATTCTTGAAGCCATACGGCTCGGGTGGAACGTTTCGAGGTTGTCGAGCTTTTCGCCCATACCTACAAACTTGATAGGCTTGCCCGTAACGGCTCTTACGGAAAGAGCGGCGCCGCCGCGCGTGTCACCGTCGAGCTTCGTAAGAATAACGCCGTCGATACCAAGCGTTTCGTTGAAGCTCTTTGCAACGTTAACTGCGTCCTGTCCCGTCATAGCGTCGATAACGAGCAGAATTTCGTGAGGATGAACGGTAGACCTTATGTTGCTAAGCTCCTGCATAAGCGCTTCGTCAATATGAAGTCGTCCAGCAGTATCGATAATAACGTAATCGTTACCGTGGTCCTTTGCGTACTTGACAGCCTCCTCGGCGATATGCACGGGGTCCTCGGTTCCCATCTCGAAAACCTGAGTGCCGACCTGCTCGCCGACAACCTGAAGCTGTTTGATAGCGGCAGGTCTGTATACGTCGCAGGCAACGAGCAGAGGTCTGTGTCCCTCGTTTTTGAGCTTAAGCGCGAGCTTTGCGGAATGGGTTGTTTTGCCGCTTCCCTGCAGGCCGCACATCATAACTATCGTGGGCGGATGATTGGCAATAGCAAGCCTTGCTTCGTTGCCGCCCATAAGCTCCGTGAGCTCCTCGTTAACAATTTTTATTACCATCTGACCAGGCGTAAGGCTTTCCATAACGTCGGCGCCGATTGCACGGTCGGTAACTTTTTTTGTGAACTCCTTTGAAACCTTGTAGTTTACGTCAGCCTCAAGCAGCGCAAGTCTGACCTCGCGCATTGCCTCCTTAACGTCGGCCTCGGTAAGCTTGCCCTTAGCTCTGAGCTTTTTAAACGAGCCTTCGAGGCGTTCACTAAGTCCTTCAAATGCCATAATTATTCCTCAATCAGGCGTTTTCGCCCAGGTAATCCGCAAGCGACATTATCCTTGCGGCGTTATCGTTAATTTCGCGCGAGAGCGAGTGTTCAAGATTGTACTTGTAAATGTCGTCGGCAAGCTCCTTGATTTCGCCGAGTCCCTTTGCGAGCTCGCCGAACTTAGCGGCAACGCCAAGCTTCTTTTCCATATCAAAAAGCTGAGCCTCTGCGCGCTTGATAGCGTCGCGCACGCCCTGACGCGTAATGCCCTCGTTCTCTGCTATTTCCGATAAAGAGAGGTCCTCGTCATAGTAGTACACCAGAAAATCGTGCTGTTTTTGTGTAAGCAGCTCGCCGTAGAAATCAAGCAAGTATGATACTTCAAGATTTTTTGCCACTACTTCGCCTCCCTTTCATCAGTTTAGTGTAAAGTAAAACATCTTTACAGCGAGGACTATTATACATAACTGATGCACCGATGTCAAGAGTAAAATTGCACAAAATATAAATTGTAATTTTTTGTTGATTTTAATGAACAATATATGGTATTATATTATATACAGTTCATATATAAGTTGGAGGAAACAATATGGATTTTTTACAAACCTTTAAGAGTTTGTTCTCCGCTTTCGAGGTAATCGACTGGAGAATGATACTTATGATTGGCATAGGCGCGCTGCTTGTGTTCCTTGCAATCAAAAAAGAGATGGAGCCGACGCTCCTGCTTCCGATGGGCTTCGGTACAATTCTTGTTAACCTGCCGCTGTCGGGCGCAATCGGACACGAAGGACCTATTACCGTTCTGTTTAACGCAGGTATCGCAAACGAGCTGTTCCCGCTGCTGCTGTTTATCGGTATCGGCGCGATGATTGACTTCGGTCCGCTGCTCAAAAACCCGTGGCTTATGCTTTTCGGCGCTGCAGCGCAGTTCGGTATATTCTTTACGTTCGTAATGGCAGGCTTCTTCTTTGACCTCAGGGACGCTGCTTCGATTGCTATTATCGGTGCTGCTGACGGTCCGACATCGATTTTCGTAGCAGACAAGCTCAATTCGGCTTATCTCGGCGCGATTATGGTTGCCGCATATTCGTATATGGCGCTTGTTCCTATCATTCAGCCGCCCGTTATCAAGGCTGTTACTTCAAAGAAGGAACGTCTTATCCGTATGCCGTATAAAGCAGGCGAGGTTTCAAAAACTACAAAGATTGTATTCCCCGTTATCGTAACTATCGTTGCTGGTCTTATCGCTCCAGACTCTGTTGCGCTCGTTGGTTTCCTTATGTTCGGTAACCTTATCCGTGAGTGCGGCGTGCTCAACGGTCTTAGCGAAACTGCACAGAATGCTTTTGCAAACTCAATCACGATTATGCTCGGACTTGCAGTTGCTTCAAGAATGTACTACAAGGACTTCGTAAACGTAGAAACGCTTATGATTCTCGGACTCGGTCTTGTAGCGTTTATCTTTGATACAGTCGGCGGCGTTATGTTCGCAAAGTTCCTCAACATCTTCAGACCGAAGGACAAGAAGATTAATCCTATGATTGGTGCGGCAGGTATTTCGGCATTCCCGATGAGCGGACGCGTTGTTAACCAGCTCGGTCTTAAAGAGGACCCGCAGAACTTCCTGCTTATGTATTCAATCAGCGTAAACGTATCAGGTCAGATTGCTTCAGTTATCGCAGGCGGTCTTATCCTCGCACTCGTTGCGCCGATGGTTTAATGAAATGGGGGTATGAACTATGCTTAATACAATTAATATGATTATAATTCAGTTTGTAACTCTCGCAAGCGGACTTTCGTTTAACGGCGGTTCGTGGAAGCAGACGCTTCCTGCGCTTGTAATCGGTATGCTCGGTATCTTCCTTGTAATCGGAATTATCATCCTTGCAACGTACGGGCTCAATAAGATTTTCTCGCGCAAAAAGGACGACGAGAACGAAGAAGAATAATGATTGAAGGGGTTTAATATGTCCTCACGTAGAACGGATAGTTTTCTCAGCATTATTTTGTCGCTGTTTATGTTTCTGTTTTTCAGACTAAGCTCGTGGATGTGCTCCATTCCAGCCTGGGCTACGCTGATACTCCACTTTACTGTCGGCTTATCAATAAAGTGGTTCTGGCTGACGCTTGCTGTGTGGCTGCTTGCGGGAATGCTTCGCTGGCTGATGTTCGACCTCGGCAGATGGGGCGCGCGCGAAACGGCAAACGAACCGCCGAAGGAAAACAAAAACCCTTACTCTTACAAATCAGATAAATAAGATTAAAGCCATCGGCGTAATTGCCGATGGCTATTTTTCTTCTACCTGTTTGCCCGTCATATGCTCAATTTCAAGGCATAGCATATTTACGCGGGATAAATTCCGCTTTATATCGCCCTGCGTATCGTAATCGTCGGGAAAATACTTTTCACCGAGAAGCGTAAGCGCACTGATTTTGTCGCTGCCGTCGGGCATAACGGTAATTCTGCCGAATACGGTAACGCTCTTTACGTAGTACCACCAATCTGATGGATTTTTCTTCTCGGGAGCATCAAGCACGTTAAAGCTCGCCTTGTCGCATCGCGCTATCGCGTCGAGCTTATGTCCCTCTTTTGCACAGTGAAAATACAGCCTTCCGTCGCTATAGACGTAATTTATAGGTACGGCATACGGGTATTCACCGTCGCCGAGTACGGCAAGCGTGCCGCGCTTCGCGCTTTGCAGTATGCGTTCACATTCGCTTTTGTCAAGCTCCTGCTTGAATCTCCGCATTTTTCGGAATTCCATATCGTTCTCCTATTTCAGCTTTGCAATCGTAACGCCGTCCTCGCCCTCGCCGTATCTGCCAAGACGGTGTTCAAGGATATTAGGATGGTGCCTCAGTTCCTCCTGAACTGCTTTTTTGAGCACGCCCATACCCTTGCCGTGAATAATACGCACCTCGCTCATTCCGTTGAGGACGCACTTGTCGATGAATATGCCGAGCGCCTGTAGCGCTTCTTCTGTATTCATTCCGCGAAGGTCAAGCTCCGTTGTAACGTCAGAGTCAGCCCTCGACGACGTACGGTATACGCTTCGCTGCGGCTTAATCTCTTTCTTTTTCTTTTCGACAAGCATAATGTCTGACAGCTTGACGCGAGTTTTGAGAAGTCCCGACTTGACGTAAACCCTGTCGTTGCTTACCTCAATAATTTCGCCCTCGCCTACGCCTCTGATAATTACGGCGTCGCCTGCCTTCGGCTCACGCGGAAGCTTGTAATCGTAATCCCAGTGCTCAGCAAGCTCCTGTGGATTGACGAGGTCGTCCATTTCGCCCATCTGGTTTTTGATGGCGCGGCGCGTCTTTTTTGCAATCTCTGTAACGTTAGTATCGTTCTGCTCGCTTTTGAGCTTTTCAAGCTCAAGCAAAAATTCGCTCGAACGGCGCTTTGCCTGTTCAATAAGCTTTTCAGCTTCGCGCTTTGCCTTGTCCATTTCACGCTCCCTGAGCGTGTTTATTTTGTCCTTTTCGCTCTGCGCACGCGATTCCATCTTCTTGGCGCGCTCAGTCGCCTTAGCGGCTTCCTCAAGCTCGTTTTCAAGCTCGTGACGCTTTTCCTCAAGCGCTTCAAGAACTGCCTCAAAGTCACGGTTATTGCTGCCGATAATGCGCTTTGCGTTTTCAATTACGGCTTCGTCCATACCGAGGTGCTGTGATATTGCAAACGCGTTTGAACGGCCGGGAACGCCGATTAAAAGCCTGTATGTAGGGCTGAGCGTTTCCACGTCGAACTCGCAGCAGCCGTTAGTAACTCCCGCCGTGTCAAGAGCGTACGCCTTAAGCTCTGCATAGTGGGTTGTCGCCGCGATTTTTGCGCCCTTTTTGCGTAAATACTCAATTATGGAAACGGCAAGCGCCGCGCCCTCTGTCGGGTCGGTTCCCGCGCCGAGCTCGTCGATAAGCACAAGCGAGCTTTCGTCAGCCTGCGACATAATATCAATCGTATTAGTCATATGCGACGAAAAAGTTGAAAGGCTTTGCTGTATGCTCTGCTCGTCGCCGATATCGACGAGAATTTTGTCAAAAATCGATACCTTCGACTTGTCGCTTGCAGGAATTAGCAGACCGCACATCGTCATAAGCGTGAGCAGTCCGATAGTCTTTATCGAAACGGTTTTGCCGCCCGTGTTCGGTCCCGTTATAACGAGCGTGTCAAAGGCTTCGCCGAGCGACACGTCAATCGGCACAACCTTGTTTTTGTCAATAAGCGGATGACGCGCCGAATGAAGATTGATTTCACCCTCGGCGTTTACGATTGGCTTTGCCGCCTTCATCTTAAAGGCAAGATGAGCCTTTGCGAAAATAAGATTAATCTTAACTGCGGCTTCGTAGCTGAGCTTGATTGCTTCGGCAAAGGTGCCTGCTTCGCTCGACAGCTCATAAAGTATACGCGCTATTTCGTCGCGTTCCTTGCCCTGTAGCATTTTGATATCGTTATTAGCCTCGACTACGCTGACAGGCTCAATAAACACAGTCGCGCCGCTTGACGAGGTGTCGTGAACGAGTCCCTGCACGTCGCCCCTGTGCTCAGCCTTGACGGGTACGACGAATCTGCCGCTTCGCTGGGTTACGATAGGCTCCTGCAAAAACTTTGTATAGTGCGGCGAATGTATCATACTGTCGAGCTTTTCGCGCACCGACGAGGATTTAGCCCTGATTTTACGGCGGATATCCGACAGCAGCTCAGACGCCTTGTCGGCGATTTCGTCCTCGCTGATAATGCAGGCAAAAATCCTGTCCTCAAGGTACTTGTTGACAGTTATGCTCTCAAACAGATAGTCAAGCGAGGTGTTAACGCCGCTGCAATGACTTCGCCACTCATAAAGCGTGCGGATACTGCGAAGCGTTGCGCCTATTGCGAGAAGCTCCTTTTGCGACAGCGCGCCGCCTGCCGCCGCGCGTGTCAGAGGACCGTTTACGTTACGAAGTCCGCTGAAGGACGGCGCGCCGAAGCGAGCCAGCAGAGAAAACGCGTCCTCGGTCTGGCTCAGCAGCTGACATACCGTCACAAAATCGCTGCTTGGCTGAATAGCAAGCGCCATTTCCGCCGCGTCCTCGCACGAGGTTTCATCCTTGAGCAGTTCAAGTATTCTGTTTAGTTCAAGTGTTTCGTAGTGTTTGTTCATAGCAATAGTGATTTATAAAATTCCAAAGTCGTAAGCTTATGGTCAATTCTTGATATAAGATATTTTTCAGAAATATCTGAAAGAATATTCAGGTTTTCGTCGCTCAGGTTAAAGGAAAACACCTTTGTAATTTCGCTAAGGCAGATAAACCTGAGTGCAGTAATTACGCTGAGCGGCGCGGTAATTGCGTTGTTACGGAAGCAGTCCTTGCAGTAAATACAGCCCTCCTCGACGTCAAAGAACATCGGGTCGCTCTCATAAGCTCCGCAGCGGTAGCACGCAAGCAGATTGGGCATATATCCGCCGAGGGTCAGCATTCTCATTTCTACAGCCGATTTGATTATTCGTAAATCCTTTTCGCCCTTGCAAAGGAGGTGAAGCGCGTTTAAAACGAGCCTTAACGTTTCGGCTGCAGGCTGCTCCTCAGCACCTAAAAAATATGTAAGCTGAGCAAAATACTGAGCAAGCGCAAGCCGTTCGATATCCTGTCTTAAATCGAAAAAGACCTCTATCGGCTGAGCCGAATCAATAACATATGCGTCGCGCCCTCTGTAAAGCGTAAATTCGCCGTAAACAAAAAGCGAGGTAGCGGACAGATTTTGATTTTTTATAGTCTTTGCGCGGCGAACAAACGCCCTGACAAGTCCGAAATCACCTGTAAGGAGAGTGACTAACCTGTCACTCTCCCCGATAGCTTGTTCCCGTATTATTAGTCCCTTGACTGTCTGTTGCATTTTCCTCAGCCTTACTGTTTACGGTGTTATAGTAATTGTTGACGTATTTGATGTAATCGTCAACCTTGCCCGTTTGTAAAAACTTGTTCCAGTATTCGTCCATAATATCACCCAAGAGTATTTTGTGTAATCAACTCTGAATGATTTATGCCAAATTAATCCAAGCCGAAATTGTGTATAAGTCCTTCACGGTTGCGCCAGTCCTCCTTGACCTTAACCCACGTCTGGAGGTTTACCTTGATGTCAAAAAAGCTCTCCAAATCCTGACGCGCATAGGTTGAAATCTTTTTGAGCATTGTGCCCTTTTTGCCGATAACCATACCCTTGTGGCTTTCGCGCTCGCAGTAAATTGTTGCTTCTATATCAAGGATTTCGGCATCCTCGCGCTCACGCATTTTTTCGATTGAAACCGCTATTCCGTGAGGAATTTCCTTGTCCATAAGACGAAGTATCTTTTCGCGTATAATCTCCGCCGCGAGCACGCGCTCGGGCTGGTCGGTCAGCGTGTCGTCGGGGAAAAAGTGAGGCGACTCAAACGACAGTTTTTTCATTTCGTCAATAAGCTCGTCAACGCCCTCGCCGCTTGTAGCGCAAACGGGAACGACGGCTTCAAAATCAAAAAGCTGAGCGAGCTGCGAAATACGCGAAAGAAGCTCGCTTTTGTCCGAGAGCATATCGATTTTATTTATAGCGAGAATTACGGGTACGCCGAGCTTTTTGAACTTTTCTATCAGCTCCGCCTCGCCCTTTTTAATTTCGCCCTTTGACTCCGTAACAAAAAGGCACGCGTCGACTCCGCCGATGGAGTCGCCGACAGCCTGATACATTTTTTCGCCGAGCTTGTTGTGCGGCTTATGATAGCCAGGAGTGTCGGTAAACACGAGCTGCACCTCGTCCTCGGTAAGCACGCCCATAATCTTTGTGCGTGTAGTCTGCGGCTTTGAGGACACGATAGCAACCTTAATTCCGAGCATCCTGTTAAGAAGCGACGACTTGCCCACGTTAGGACAGCCGACGATTGCAATAAAAGCAGTTTTTGTCATTTTTTCCAAATTCGGAATTACTCCTTTTCCATATAATACGAATTATCGCGCTTGAGTCCGATTTTTGTCAAAACGGTTTCCTCTTTTTCGCGCATATGTACCTCTTCCATTCCGCCATGCTCGTGGTCGTAGCCAAGCAGATGAAGCATAGAATGTACGGTCAAAAAGCCTATTTCGCGCTGAAGCGAATGATTGTATTCCTCAGCCTGCTCAATAGCCTTAGGTACAGATATAACAATGTCGCCGAGCAGCTTTGCGCCCGTTGACATATCGGTGTCATAAACACCGTTTTCGCCGAGCGGGAACGACAGCACATCCGTAGGCTTGTCGATATTGCGAAATTGCTTATTTAGCTCGTGAATAGTTTCGTTATCGACAAAGCGCACGCTTACCTCGGCGCTGTCAGTAAAGCCCTCCTCTTCGAGTACTGCGTGACAGCAGCGGCGAATCAAAAGGCGGATACCCGAAGGGATACGCGTTTCTTTCTGGTCGTTGGAGATTCTGACTTTTACCTGGTTCAACTCTTTTTCTCCTCGTCGTATTTTTCGTAAGCGTTAATAATATCCTGTACAAGTCGGTGACGGACAACGTCCTTCTGACCGAGCTTGATAATTGCTATATCGTCAACGTCCTTTAGAATATCAAGAACGGTTTTCAGTCCTGATTTTTTGCCGTCGGGCAAATCAATCTGGGTTATATCGCCCGTAACTACCATCTTTGAGCGGAAGCCAAGACGCGTAAGAAACATTTTCATCTGCTCAGGAGTGGTATTCTGCGCCTCGTCAAGAATTATGAAGCTGTCGTCAAGCGTTCTGCCGCGCATATATGCAAGCGGCGCAACCTCAATTTTGCCAAGCTCCTGATAGCGCTGAAAATTCTCGGCGCCGAGCATTTCAAACAGCGCGTCATAAAGAGGTCTTAAATACGGGTCAACCTTGCTTTGAAGGTCGCCTGGAAGAAAGCCGAGCTTTTCGCCCGCTTCAACGGCAGGGCGCGTAAGGATAATCCTGTTGACCTCTTTTGCGCGAAACGCCGTAACAGCCATTGCAACGGCAAGATACGTCTTGCCCGTACCCGCGGGACCCACGCCGAAGGTAACGGTGTTCTCCTCGATAGCCTCGGTGTACTTGCGCTGACCGAGAGTTTTCGGCTTAATCGGTCTGCCCTTTGAGCTGATACAAATAGCGTCGGTTGACATATTGCCGAGCTTGTCCTCGTGTCCCTCGTTAACAAGCGAAAGCACGTAACGGACGTTCTGGTCGGTGAGCGCCTCGCCCTTGTTAATCATCACGATAAGAGAATTAACAGCACGAAGCGCACGGTCTACGTTTTCCTCGTCGCCGAGGATTTTAAGCTCGCTGCCGCGCGTGATAATCGACACAGAGTATTCGCGCTCAATCATTTTTATATTTTCGTCAAACGAGCCAAACAGCGTTAGCGCCTGTTCGGTGTTTTCAAGTGTAATTTTCTTTTCTGTCATATCGTAATTTTGTTTATTCCTGTTCGTTATTGATTTTAACCTTCAGCTTTTCAATTCTTCTGTCGGTAACCTCAAGCACGGTAATAGTGAGATTTTCAAATTCGACCTCGGCGTTTTCGCCCTCGCTCGGAAGGTAACCGAGTCGGCTGATAACAAAGCCTGCAAGCGTGTCGTAATCGCCCTCGGGGAATTCAACCTTCAGTATCTCGCTTGCGTCGTCAATTTCGGTAACGCCCTCAAAGATGTACGTTGAATCGTCAAGCTTCTTGATGCTTTCCTCTTCCTCGTCGTACTCGTCCTCGATTTCGCCGACAAGCTCCTCGATGATATCCTCGAGCGTAACTAGTCCTGCCGTTCCGCCGTATTCGTCAACGACGATAGCAAGCTGTATGCGCGTTTCGGTCATTTTTGCAAATAGCCTGCCGCACGGAATTGACTCGGGAACGTAGAGCGGCTCGCGTATATATTCGGCAAGCGACTCGTCGTCGGAAATCTTCGTGCCGACAAATTTGAGCAAATCCTTTACATATATTATGCCCAGAATGTTGTCAAGGTCGTCCTTGTAAACGGGGATTCTTGAAAAGCCTTCGTCAATAGAAGCCTTTGCAACGTCGTAGAGCGTCGCCGTATCCGACACGGCAACTATATCCGTACGGTGCGTCATAATGTCGCCCGCAACAAGGTCCTCAAAATCGAGGATGTTGTTAATCATTTCGCGTATTGATTTGCCAAGGTCGCCCTCGTCCTCATCAACAAGCTGTTTGATTTCTTCTTCAGTTGAACTTTCTCGTTTAAAAAATCTTTTTAAACCGCTACTGCCCATAAAGGCATTTACCTCCTGTTTCCGTTAGCCGTTAGCCGTATGCCGTTAGCCGTTTTTGGTTAATCAAATATAATATGTGTGAGCGTAGCTCACCCAATGCTGAATACTGATTGCTGAATACTGATTTGCCGTCAGGTCAAATCAAGAAATTGTTCGCTGATGATTTTCTTTGACAGGTCGGTAAAGTATTTTACCGTTGCACCGTCCTGCGCCTGTGAGTCGGCAAGGTCGTCGTTGTAATCAGACAGCTTATATACTCTGAATTTGTAGCCGCCCGACGTGTGCTTATAGTAGTCGATAACGGGCGCAAGCTTTGCGTTAGTAATTGAGATTTTTCCGTCCTTGCGTTCTACTGTTATTTCTGCCATACCGCCGCACATCTGATTGAGGTTAACCTGATGGCTGATGAAGTTGCCGATTGAATAGTAAACGAGCATTTTATGTCCGTTTTCCTGATTTGTTACCCATTCAACGGGCTGAAGCACGTGCGGATGTGTGCCGATAACGATATCAACGCCGAGGCTTGAAAACAGCTTGATATATTCGCGCTGCTGCTCGTTAACCTCGTGGCTGTTTTCCGTTCCCCAGTGAGGAAGCACAACAACGACGTCGGCGTTCTTGCGAGCTTCCTGAATATCGCGTGTTACCTTTTCCTTTTCGAGCATATTTATTACGTACGGCTTATCCTCGGGAAGCGAAATTCCGTTTGTGCCGTAGGTGTAGTTAAGAAAAGCAAAGTTGATATTATTTTTCTTGTAATAAGTGATTTTATTATAATCCTCTTCGCTCGCGTTTGTGCCGACCGAAATAACCTCGGGATGTTTTGAGAAGTATTCAAGCTCCTTTTCTATGCCCGCTGAGCCGACGTCCATAGAATGGTTCGTCGCACAGGTGAACACGTCAAAGCCTGCGTCGATAGCCGCGTCGCCGATTTCCCACGGGGAGTTGAACATCGGGTAGCCGCTGTATTCAAAATCGCTTCCGCCGAGCATAGTTTCCTGATTGATAATTGCAATATCAGCAGGCTCAATATACTTTTTTATTTCCTCGTAAAACGGAACGTAGTTGAGCGTTCCGTCATCCTGCTTGCCCGCGTCAATCAGCGTATTGTGTATAAGGTTATCGCCGACTGCAACAATCGTAACCTTGCTGTTCTGAGGCGCCTGAGTAGTAGTCTGAGCCTGTGCCTGCGACGACGTATGCACGGGTGATTCCTCCGTCTTGTTCGCAACTCTGCCCGAAACGGCAAGCACGCTTACAACAACTACTGCCGCAATCAGCGGAATCAATACTGGTAAATATGTCTTGAAATCTTTTTTTGCCATAATAGTAACCTCTTTACTATATAATTATTCATCGTACATTATAGCATATTAATATTATAATTACAAGATGCATTGTTCAGTATTCGGTATTCAGTTTTCAGCTTGGGTGCTGCGCACGGCTATTATAATAGGTGTGGACGAAGTCCGCCAACGAGCTGAATACTGAATCATAACCACCCGTTGAACGGGTGGTTTGCATAGGCCCTATAAGGGCCGCCTACTGGCTTGCCGCCTAAAAGGCGGCTCTGAAGTTTGGCATCGCATTACTTTTTCAAGCAGCCGCTCACGTGCGGCTGTTTTTGTTTTGCT
>JAFWKC010000016.1 GCA_017514345.1 Eubacterium sp. | reverse complement strand
GAATGTCCTTCAGTCAGCTCCTCTATGCTTCCTGCTGCAATAATTCTGCCTTCCTTGATAATAGCTATCTTATTGCAAAGCTTTTCAGCGACGTCAAGCACGTGAGTAGAAAAGAATATTGCAGTTCCCTGCTTGCACATTTCGTGCATAATCTCCTTGAGCGTAAAGGTTGCCTTCGGGTCGAGTCCAACAAATGGCTCGTCAAGCACAAGAAGCTTCGGCTTGTGAATAAGCGCAGAAATTATAGCAACCTTCTGCTTCATACCGTGTGAATAAGAGCTTATCAGGTCGCCGAGTGAAGCCGTTATTTCAAACAGCTCGGCGTATTTCTTTATGCTTTCCTCACGCTCAGTAGCGCTGATGCCGAACACGTCGGCAATAAAATTAAGATACTGAATACCCGTCAGATTTTCGTATAAATCTGGATTATCTGGAATATACGCAGTAACGCGCTTACATTCAATAGGTTTCTCCTTGACAGAATGACCGTCAATAAATATTTCACCCTCTGTAAAATCAAGAACGCCTACGACGGCGCGTATAGTCGTTGATTTTCCCGCTCCGTTATGACCGATAAAGCCATAAATATCGCCGCTCATTACGCTAAGCGACACGTCGTCTGCGGCTTTTTTGCCCTTTGCGTATGATTTAGAATAATGTTTAATTTCAAGCATTACTTTTTCACTCATAATAACACCTCGTTTTTCCTTATTCATTCACAAGCTGACTGAATACCGCATCACGGTCAAAGCTTCCGTCGGTGAGTCCGTCGATTTCCTTATAAGCCTTACAGATAGATACGCTGAATTCAGTAAACAACGCGCTGATTTCGTCATCGTTATACGGACACTCTCCAGTAACAATCAGCGTAGTTATGCTATACGCCACAAGCCACAAATCGCGGAAGAACTTATCGGCAGTAGCAGCGTCCATATTATACTTATTCATTATCGACTCTCGGACTAAATCCTGCGAAATCTTCAGTTCAGCCATAACGCCGCCCTTAACGCCCGCGGGAGGATTAAGAAATATATATTTGTACAGCTCTGGCTCCTCTTTTGCAAAGCGTATATACTGCTGTCCTACGCCGAGCGCTGGAATAGGCATCCTCAAACCGTTTTCAACGCACTCCTTATAGAGCCTTTTAGCATAGTGATATACTTCTCTTTTCAACTCATCAACCGTATCAAAATACGTAAAAAGCGGACGCGAGGACACGCCAAGTGATGCGCCGACCTCGCGCGCAGTCACGGCATTGATACCGCTTTTCCGAGTGATATTTACGGCAGCCTCGATTATTTCATCCTTTGTAAACTTTACTTTAGGTGGCATAAACACACTTCCTTTTAGTTGCAACATTTGTTATGCAACATCTGTTGTGTATATTATACAACTACTGATACGTTTTGTCAACATTTAAAAAGGTTATCTGTTCACCTCTTATCTTATTAATGCAGGATATATTATTATGTTAATTGCATCTACTAACTTAATAATATCATTTAATGAAACTGGACCTTTCTCCCAATCGCGGAACATTTTGAGCGTTCTTGAAGTTCGTTTCTCGTCCGATATCATATTGAAAAAACACAGGGTACCGAGTGGTACCCTGTGTTTTTTGGAGCTGGTAATCGGACTCGAATCGATGACCTCGGTTGTAGTTAAGGTTGCTTTAATAATACTTTCATACAAAACTACATATTCTTAAAATTGATATTATTTTAAAGGGGCAAAATCTTTTCAAGGAGATACTGGGTATATCCTGCGCTTGTATATGCCGCAAATTTTTGGTATTGGTCGGATTTTTCGCTGTTTGCAAAGTCGCAAATGCTTTTTATTAAAATCGGAGTCGGCTGCGGTGCCTTACAGTTCTGACAGGTATACACAACGCTATAAGACTCCATATCAAGCCCGACTGTTTTGGGAAAGAGCGAAAGCACCTGTTTTTCAACAACGGTGCGGTTTGCCACTACCGAGCTTCCGCAGGCAAGAGGACCTATATGCACATGGAATTCGTTATCAGGTCTGCCAGCTGTACTTTTAACAAGCTCTATTATATTTCCATCAATATATACGGAGCGGGGTCGAGGTAAAAAGCCCAGGTCGCCGAAACGGATTTCAGTTTCATCGGGACCAACAAATTTGCCCGTTGAATAGTCCCAGATTACATCTGGAACTATAACATCGCCATAAATCTGTTTTGCCTCGTCTCCCGTGCCTGCGGCAATACCGCTCATAATTACGTATTTCGGTTTAAAAGTTTCTATCGCTTTCATTGTCAATACGGTAGCAGCAGTCATACCCATAACGGATTGCTGAGCGGTAACAATTCTGTGGCGCTCACCGTCTTTTTCAAAAATGGTTTCATAATAAGCCTGCCTGTCGCCGCTAACAATAACCCTCTTCCAAGAGGGATAATATCTTTTAATACTTTCGGTTTCTACCTCAACCGCAGTAATAATAAAGGCTGTGCAATTAAATTCGTTTTCCATAACCTGTCCTCAACACAAAGGGAATATTATTTCCTGGTTACATTCTCGCCGTAAATGGTTTTCCAATCGTTTTTCATAGAAATAGCCGTGTAGCCGTTTTCTTCGCAGGATTTAACCATTTTTTCAGCCTTTTCAAGATTGCCGTTTTCGCGCTCCGTATCGTCGCAGCAGAGCATAAATGCTTTTGCTTTATACGGATTATCGTTAAGAGCATACTGCGCCATACTGAAATCGCTTCCGCTGTTACCGAAAGCAAGCACGGGCTGAACGCCGATTTCCTGCTGAATAACGGTAACCTTGTTCATATCGAGGTTTTTAACGATAAACTCGCCACCCATAACAAGCTGGTCGTCAGCGTCAAAAACATAATCAAGTCCGTCGGTATCGCCCTGGTCGGGAGCCACCATACTCTCATCAGAGCCGATAATCTGATTTGCAGGAAGGTCGAGCGGAGAAGCAGCAACCAAGCCTCTTACGATAAATCTGTCTGTTCCGCTGACAACATAAACAGTAAAATCATTTTGCTCAAGAAGGTCAACCACTTCCAGCATAGGCTTATAAAACGCTTCGGCTCTGGTCATATTATTGTAGCCTGGTGCTTCGGTTTTTGCATAATCCGAAACATATTTCTCAAACTCCTCGGGAGTCAATCCTGAAAATGCAGAAGCAACCGCTTGACCGTGGCGTACCATAAGGTCATCGGGAGATTCGCCCGTTTCAATCCATTTAACGATATCCGCTGCCACTTCCTTTTCAAAGTCAGACGCCTTGTCCTTATATGCGGGGTCATCAAGAATTCGATATTTCAGAATGCAATGGTCAAAATATACAGGGTCGGTTTCGCACGCAAGAGTGCCGTCGAGGTCGAAAACAGCAATTCTGTTTTCTACTGGGATGAAATCAGCCGAGCCCTCTTTTGTTACGGCTTCAATATATTCCGTCAATTCCTTTTTTGCCACAGCTTCATCATTCCAAAGGGAGAGTACTTCGGCGCTTATTTCCTGTGTTTGTGAGCTTTCGGTATTATTCTTATAACCTACACCAAGACCGTAACAGGTGCTTACGATTAGAAGAATACAAAGAGAAATTATTGCTATAGGTTTCCAAATGTTTTTCTTTCCGTTTTCCATAATTATTACCTAACTATATTATTATAAACATTCGTTTTATTTCATAATTGGTCATTAATTATTATTTTTCTTATGGTGAAAAACGACCAAATAAGAGCCGTCGCCTTTTGTCATTAAAGCAGTTACAGACGATTCGGTTTCGTGGGCTTCTCCAAATACGTCAAATCCCTGTGCTTCAAAGTAAGAAATACCCTCATCAAAATCATCAACGTTTGCTCGCATACCCAGGAAGCCTTCATTAAAAGAGTCTGCAGGAAAATGCGAACGCACAAGGTCAATGCGCCTTTTATTCTCGTTTTCTAAAACCACATAATCCAGATATTCAATCTGTGGCTTATGCTTAACCGAAAACCCTAAATCATCGGTAAAGCGCTTTGTTTCTGCTTCAATGTCTTCAGTGTAAAAAATCGGATAATAATCAGATACTCTCATAAATTCAAACCTTACTTTCTATGTTCATATTTTCTATTTTATACGTAACAACTACCTATATAGTACCACACTTTAAATGCTGAAACAAGGAAAACACGACAACATTTAAAAGCACTGCAACTAATGATAATTCTCATTTTTTCTTTTATAGTAAATATATTGTTGAATAAGAATCGGAACATATGTCAGCGCTGGAAGAACAAAACCGAGAAATTTGTAATCGGACTGCACGAGCATATTAAATATTCCGTGGTAAATACTTGCCATTGTCAAAAGTGCAAATGTTCCGCAATAAAACAGCTTTTTCTTCTTTTTGATAAAACAAATACCAAAGCCCACTGCAACAGTACATACCGCGTGCATTAATGCAGTTGAAAAGCCTCTTGCAATTGCCCAGCCTATCGTTACGTTGCCGACATTCGCTGTCAGGATAACCATATTTTCAAACATACCGAAGCCTACGCCCAAAGCAAAGGCAATCGGCATAACTCTGTCGCGATGGTCTGAGGCAAGCAGTGCATATACTAATACGGGTATAGCTTTAACAATTTCTTCGCTGAGAGGAGTAATGACGGTTGTTACATACGCTTCATTTCTGTCGAAAAGGTTCAACAGTATTGCATTCACCTCTGAAACAAATAGTGAAGCGACGACGCCGATTATCATATATCCTACAAGCGCTCTTGAACGTTTGCGAAGCAGCATAACCATAAGCAGCATTGGCGCCACAAGGCAGATAAAGAGAATATAAACTAAATTGTCCATTTCTTCATCCCCCTCTCAACAGACGGAACGATTGCAATAAGCAAACCACTCATTATTAATCCGATAATAAGCACGGCTATACCGTTTTCCGAGTTTATGAATACTATTTCCAAAACACAAATAAGCGAATAAATCAGCGCTATAAAATTATACGGTTTCAGACATTTTATAACGCCATAATCCACATCGGGAAAGATCAGATGCTTAAGATTGAAGTAACCCGCTTGTGCGGCGAAAAACGTTATAACTGCGCCAATAATAAATGCTCCGCCTTTTATTTTTAAGAGAAAGGCAAAAATCAGATATACAGCCGCTAAAACCGCAGGCGCTGCAAAAGGTATAATTCTATACTTTATAAACTTTTTTGAACCATCGTCGGCAAGGCTGTCCATCGCTCCGAAATTAGCGGAAAACAAAAACAACAGACTACCTATAACTCCAAGAATGCCGAGTTGAAAACTATCTGTTATATCACCTTCGGTCAAAAGCCGCACCACCTGATAAAGTCTTCCAAATGCCATACAGCCGACTGAAAGAGTTATCATCTGTGCATAAACTGCTTTTTTAGGCTTAAAAAATTTGACAATTCCGTAAATAAAACCAACAAGCGCACAAACGCAAGTTATAATATTAGCTATTAAAAATAACTTCAAAACCTTCACCACGATTTCAAACTATTAGGGAGAGAAACTCTCCCCCTAATAGTTTTTTTTACGAACCTTCAATATGGTTCTAATTATATAAAGCCTTATCAGCTACAAAGATATAATCGGAACGCCTCCGCTTGGTGCAGCTTCCCAACCGGCTGATACCTTTGGAATCAAGTCTGAAGTAGTGATAACATCCTGATTAATAACCTTTACAATATTGAATTCAGGCTCATTGTATTCGTATTTTTTCATTAGTTACCACCTCCTTATGCGAATGTCGCTTCTGCAGTAGCGGCGTATCTGTAAACGCCCTTTGCAAGGTCTTTGAGCTTTGTATCCGTTACGCCTGAATTTGTCAGCACGGTATAAAGATATGCGTAGCCGTTATATGTCAGCGTTGTATCGCCTATCGTGAGCGTAAATACCTTTGCAAACTCGCTTGCCTTCAAGCCTATAACTCTTACGCAGATTCCCGAATCGGTTTTCACTGTCTGCGCGGTCAAACCGTCAACATCAGTTCCGACTGTAAGCGCTGCCGCCTCGGCTTCCGTGAATTCGGTATCGTCCGCCTTTGTGATATAGAAGCGGAACTCGGGCTCAAGAAGCGCAACATAAGAAACGTTCTTAATCTTCACGCCTCCCTGATTAATTGAAGCGTGAGCGTTTGTCCTCAGGTGAGAGGTGGCGGAAGTATTAACAGCCGCCTTGTAATCGTCTGAATGAGCAACCGCATAATCGTTACCCGTTACTTCCTTTGAAAGCGCCGCATAGCCGAAATACTCATCCGCGAGAGCGCCGTAGTCAAGTAGCGACTGTGCTATATCCTTATACGGCATCAGCTTTTCGTCATCTATTGCGGTGATTGCCTGACAGTAATCCTCAATAGAAGCGTTTAACGTCGCTTTCTTTGTATTGTTTGCGTCGTATACCTCAATGATATAGTCCTCTGCAATCTGTGCGGGAGCAGCGGATAAGCTCAGCTTTCTTGTGCCGTCATCCTGCTGCTCAAGGTCTGTAACATCAGCCGAATATACGGTTCTTTCAGCGCTCTTATCCTCCGTAGTTGTAAGGTAAGAATACTGAATTGTGCCGCCCTCTGCTTCATAGTAGGGGGTATCAATGTAGAAATTGACATTGATTCCGTCATCCAGCGTGAGGCTGTATCCGTCCATTGCGATTCTCTCAAATTCCGCATTTACGGTTACATTCTTATTGGGCATAGTAAATGTTCTGGTGTTTCCTTCGCCCGAAAGGGTTATTTCCGTTTCGTCCTGAGCCGTTACGCTGATACTCTTTAATGCATAACCGTCTGCGGGTGTGACATTAAGAGTAACGGTTTCGCCG